>JAKAXN010000504.1 GCA_021816565.1 Actinomycetes bacterium | reverse complement strand
CGCTCCTTCGAGGCGGCCGTCGAGCTGGCCCTCGAGCAGCGGCCTGATCTGATCGTCTGGCTGGGCGACATCTTCGACCACCCCCGCCCCACCTACCGCTCGTACCGGGTGGCCCAGCGGGCCCTCAGCCGCATCCGGGACCACGGGATCCGGGCGGCCATCATCACCGGCAACCACGACACCCCGCGCATGCCGGGGAAGGGCAGCCCGTACTCCACGCTGGCCGACACCTTCCCGGAGATGCACTTCGCCCACCGGATGGGCTACGAGCGCTTCGACCTTCCCGGCCTGGCCGTGCACGCCGTACCGCAGACGCTGACCGTCGACGCCGCCCTCGACGCCCTCGGCGAAGCGGCCCGCCAGCGGGTGCCGGGGGTGACCAACCTCCTGCTCACCCACCCCCGGATCACCCAGCTGCAGCCCCGCTACTCCGACATCAACGAGATCGAGGTGGACGCCGGGCTGCTCCAGTCGGACCTGGTGCTCCTCGGCCACTACCACACCTTCGCCCGGGTCTCGGAGGGCACGTGGTACGCCGGCGCCCCCGATTCGTTCACCTTCGCCGACGACCCGGACCAGCCCAAGGGAATCGTGGTGCTCGACACCGACACAGGCGACTGCCGTCACGTGCCCCTGGCCGGCCGGCGGCCGCTGGTCACCCTGGAGTCGGTGTACGCCCTCGGCAGCTCCCCCACCGAGCTGCAGGACCGGCTGCTGGAGCGGGCCGCCAGCATCCCCGAAGGGGCCGTCGGCCGGCTCTACGTCGAGAGCGTCGACCCCGACGTGTGGCGGCTGCTGGACCATCACGCCATCCGCGACGCCGCGGCCGCCGGCCTGCACCTCAAGCTGGAGCCGTCGTTCATATCCAAAGCGCTGCGGGCCGAGCTGCCGACCGTGAGCGGCCTCGGCGCCCAGTGGGACAGCTACGTCGCCGGACAGGACCTGACCGGGCTGGACCGGGACCGGGTGCGCCTGCTCGGCCACGACTACCTGGACCAGGCCATCACCGGCGGCGACGCCGGCGCCGCCGGTGGAGGCGGCTCGTGCTGATCAAGCGGCTGTACCTGCGCAACTTCCGGGTCTACGAGGACGAGTTGGACCTGGAGATGCCGCCCGGACTGGTCGGCATCTACGGCCCGAACGGCGCCGGCAAGTCCACCCTGCTGGAGGCCATCCTGTTCACCTTGTGGGGCAAGGCCCGCACCACCAAGGACCAGATCCGCTCCGCCGGGGTGGGAGGCGACTGTGTCACGGAGGTGGAGTTCGAGCACGAGGGGCACCTCTACCTGATCCGTCGCACCCTGAAGGGGATCAACTCCGCGGTGTCGGTGGAAGCCCACTGCGACGGGGCGCTGATGTCCACCGGCACCCGTGACGCCGAGCGCTACGTGGAGTCGGTGCTGGGGATGGACGACGGGGCCTTCCGGGCATCGGTGTTCACCGAGCAGAAGCAGCTGGCCGCCTTCTCCAACCAGTCCCCCGCCGAGAGGCGCCGCCTGGTCCTCCAGCTGTTGGGCATCACCCCTCTCGACGCGGCACGCGACGCCGCCCGCAAGGACGCCCGCGACCTGGCCGCCGACCACGAGCGGCTGCGCGGCATGCTCGCTGACCTGGAGGCCCTCGAGGTGGACGCCGCTGACAGCGCCGCCCGGGCCGACGCATCCGAGGTGGTGGCCGCCGAGGAGGAGCGGGCCGCCTCGGCGGCCCGCTCCCGAGCCGACGAGGCGGCCGCCTCGTTCGGGGCCCAGGACCTGCGCCGCCAGGAGCACGACGCCCTGGTGCTGGAGGGCCGGGCGGCCCGCCAGGAGCTCGACCACGCCGTCCAGGCGGTGGCCCGCCACCAGGCGGAGCTGGCCGAGCTGGACCGGCTGGTCCCCGAGCTCACCGCCCTCGAGCAGGCGAGCGCCGGGTTGGATACCGACGAGCGCCGGCTGGAGATGGTCGTAGCGGCGGCCGCGGCAGCCCGGACCGTGGCCGCGGTGGCGGTGCCCGAGCGCCCCGAAGCGGTCGACGAGGCCGGCCTGGAGCGAGCCGAATCGCAGGCCGGGACCCTCCGGGAGGAGGCCGCCGCCGCGGTGGCCCTCCTGCGGGCCGCGGACGCTGACCTGCAGCGGGCCCGGCAGGCCCTGGAGCGCTCCAGCGCCCTCTCGGGCGAAGGGGAGTGCCCGACCTGCGGGCAGGCACTGGGCGGCGCCTTCGAGACCGTCCAGGCTCACCGCCGGGCGGAGGTGGCGGAGGCGGAGGGGCGCCTGCAGCAGCAGAAGGCCCGGGCGGACGAGCTGACCGCCGCGGCCCGCCAGGCGGCCGCGGCGGCCACCGAGATGGGCCGGGCGGCCGCAGCCGGGCGAAGCCGCCTGGCGGAGTGGGAGCAGGCCGAGCGGCGACGGTCCGAGGCGGGTGAAGCCCTGCGGGTGCAGTGGACCGCGGCGGCCCAGGCCGGCGCGGACTCCTGGCTGGAGGAGTCCGCCGCCGGGGCCCCCCCGTCGGCCGAGGCGCTGGCTGATGCGGCTGCCGCCGGTCGGGCCGCGGTCGAGGCCAAGAAGTCCGCGGCGGCCTCGGCCCACATGCTCCGCGGGCGCCTCGAGGCCCGTCCGGCGGTGGAGCGGTCGCTGGCCGCGGTGACCGAGCAGGCCGGTTCGGCCACCGACCGGGTCGAGGCCCTGCGGGAGAAGGTCCGGGCCCTGGGGTTCCGCAAGGAGGAGCTGGACCGGGCCGCGGAGCTGCGGGATCGGAGCGCGGAGGCGGCCCGGGCCGCGGCGGCGGCCGCTCAGCGGGCGGCCATCACCGCTGCCCAGGATCGGGAGCGGGCCAACGGGGCGGCGGCCCGCCTGGCCGAGGGCCGGGCCCAGCACGCCAAGCTGGCGGACCTCGAATCGGACGCCCGTCACCGGTCCCGGGCGGCCGATCTGCTGTCGGATTTCCGCAACACGGTGGTGGCGTCGGTGGGGCCCCGCCTGGCGCTCCAGGCCGCCGACCTGTTCGGGGAGCTCACCGACAACGAGTACGAGCGGATCGAGGTCGACCCCGACACCTACCAGTTGCAGATCAGCGACGGCGGCCGGTTGTACGGTCTGGACCGGTTCTCGGGATCGGAGATCGACCTGGCCAACCTGGCTCTGCGGGTGGCAATCAGCGAGCACATCCACTTCCAGTCCGGCGGCTCGGTGGGTCTGCTGGTCCTCGACGAGGTGTTCGGGCCGCTCGACGAGGACCGCAAAGCCCGGATGCTGCTGGCGCTCGAGAGGCTCAAGGGCCGCTTCCGGCAGGTGCTGGTGGTGACCCACGACAACGAGATCAAGGAGCAGATGCCCGGGGCCATCGAGGTGCTCAAGCGGCCCGGCCGGCGGGCCACCGCCCGGGTGGTCGGCGACTGAGTCCGGGCGTGCCGGGGGCCTGCCACCGCGGGCGGCCCCGGGGCTGAAACCATAGGTGCCATCGGGCACACGGCGGTCCGCCGGCCCGGTTACGCTGCCCGGATTCAGATTCGCAGGTCCCAGTGCAGTTGATTTCGCCAGCAAAGGCCCATCCGGTCCCGAACCGGTCAGGCGCCAGCTCC
>JAKAXN010000058.1 GCA_021816565.1 Actinomycetes bacterium | reverse complement strand
GCTGGGGGTGCGCTTCGCCCTGGCCTTCGTCGGGGTCTCGCTGTTCGCGGTGGCGGTGTTCTCGGCGGCGGTCATGATCGCCGATCAGGGCAACGTCACCCACCTGGCGTCGCTCCAGAGGGCCCGGACCACGTCCGAGGCGGCGGCCCTGGCCACCGGCGCCTACCTCGGCGGGGCCGGCTGGGCCGGCGCCGACCTGGCGTCGGTGTCCACGTTCGCGGCGGCGTCCGGCGTCACCGTGGAGGTGCGCGACCAGGCCGGGCGGCCGGTCCTGGCCGGACCGGCGACCTTCCCCCACGACCGGCTGGCGCAGGCCCTCACCGTCGACGGCCGCCTGGTGGGGACCGTAACCGTCGGCTTTCCCGGGGGAGCGGTCAACCCCGACGACCGGCATCTGCGCACGTCGCTGTTCACCGCGGTCGGATGGAGCGCCGGGCTCGCCGCTCTCGCCGCGCTGGTGGTCGGGGTGCTGGTGGCCCGGGGGGTGGTCCGACCGGTCCGCCGGCTGGCCCGGGCGGTCAGCTCCGTGAAGCTCGGTGAGAGCTCCCCCCGCATCGGGGCGGAAGCCGGGCCCGGTGAGCTCGGGGAGCTGGGCCGGGCGTTCGACTCCATGGCCGAGTCGCTCGAGGAGGAGGACCGCCTGCGCCGGGCCCTGGTGGCCGACGTGGCCCACGAGCTGCGCACCCCGGTGGCGGTCATGCAGGCCGAGACCGAAGCGCTAATCGACGGGGTCGCCCCGGTCTCACCGGCGTCGTTGGCTTCGCTGCACGACGAGTCCCTCCGCCTGGGCCGGCTGGTGGAGGACCTGCAGACCATGGCATCGGCCCAGGCGGCCGGCCTGGAGCTGACCACCCGCCCGCTCGATCTGGGCCGGGTGGTGGCCGACGCCGCCGACTCCCTCTCCTCCCGGTTCCGGGAGCGCAGCATCGACCTGGAGCTGTATCTGCCCCCCACCGGGATGGACGGCGACCCGCAGCGGCTCCGGCAGGTGGCGCTCAACCTGCTGACCAACGCCGCCAAGTTCACCCCGACCGGCGGGTCGGTGGAGGTGCGGACCTACGCCCACGAGGGCGGGGCCGTGCTGGAGGTCGCCGACAGCGGCCCGGGCGTCCCCGAGGAGGAGATGGGCGCGGTGTGGCAGCGCTTCTACCAGGGCCGGGCCGGGCGCTCCAGCGGTGGCAGCGGCATCGGCCTGGCGGTGGTCATGGCGCTGGTACGGGCCCACGGCGGGACCGTGGCGGTGGAGAACCGGCCCGGCGGAGGGGCCCTGTTCACCGCCCGCTTCCCCGCTCCGGCCAACCGGGCGCCGGGCCGGGCTTCGGGCCCGGGGGCTTCTGCACACCGTCTCCACACCGACACCACCGGGGGCTGACACCGCAGGGGTGAACTGGGGGGGTGCTCCAGCTGAACTTCGACACCATTGCGGCCACCCTGACCGCCGGGGCCATCGTGATCGCACTCGGCCTCGTGGCCCGCCGCCATCTCTCCACCGGGCGCCCCACCCGGATGCAGCTGGCATGGGAGTCGGTGATCGCCGCCGCTGAGCGCCACGCCGGCGGCCGCCTGGGGCCGGCCGGCCGACGGGTGATCCCCCTGGCGGTGGCGCTTTTCGCCTTCATCCTCATCGCCACCCTGCTCGAGACCGTCCCGAGCGGCCACCCGGACAAGGCGCTGCCCGCCCCGACCGGCGACCTCAACCTGACCGCCGCCCTGGCGGTGTTCACGGTGCTGGCCGTCCACGTCACCGCCGTGCGGGTGCGGGGCTGGCGCGGCTATTTCCGCCACTACCTGAAGCCGACCCCGTGGATGCTGCCGTTCCGGATCCTCGAGGAGCTGGCCAAGCCGGTCACCCTGGCCCTGCGCCTGTTCGGCAACGTGTTCGCCGGGACGGTGATGGTGGTGCTGATCTTCGAGCTGATCCCGACCGGCCTGGCGCCCCTGCCGCTCCTGGCCTGGAAGCTCTTCTCGGTCGTGGTGGCGGCCATGCAGGCCTTCATCTTCTCGCTGCTCACCGTCTTGTACTTCGACACCGCCCTGGCGCCCGAGGAGGACGCCGGGCCTGCGCCCGTCGCTCCCGCCTCAGGAGCCACCCCCCAAGGAGGAACCGCCCGATGACCGCCGACTTCTTCGCCCTCAACTCCACCTTCGCCGTCGAGCTGGCCGTGTTCGTCGTCGTCCTGGCCGTGCTCAGCCGGTTCGTCATCAAGCCGCTCCAGGCGGCCATGCGCCGCCGTCAGGCCGACATCGACGAGTCCATGGCCAAGGCCCGCAGGGTGGAGGAGCTTCTGGCCGCGGCCGAGGCCGACTACCAGCAGACCCTGGCCGAGGCACGGAGGGAGGCCCGGGCGATCATCGAGACCGCCGACCGGATGGCGGCGGACCGGGCCCGCGCCGCCCACCCCTCGGCGGCCCGCGACGCCGGGATCGGGGCCGGCCGGTCGTGAACGGCTCCTGGTGGTCGTGGGCCGCGGTCGTAGCCCTGATCGGCGTCCTGCTGGCCGTGGACCTCCGGGTCAACGGAAGATCCGGTCAGCTGACCCTGCGCCGGGCGGTGACGGCCACCGCGCTGTGGATCGCCGTCGGGGTGGCCTTCGGGGTGCTCACCGGCCTGTTGGAGGGCGGGGTGGTGGCCGAGCAGTACTTCACGGCCTACCTGCTGGAGAAGTCACTCAGCGTGGACAACGTGTTCGTCTTCGCCCTCCTGTTCGAGGTCCTGGCCGTCCCCGAGGCGTACCGGAGGCGGGTGCTGTTCTTCGGGGTGGTCGGCGCCCTGGTGCTGCGGGCCGCCTTCATCACCGGCGGGGCCGCCCTGCTCGGCGAGCTGAGCTGGATGCTCTACCCCTTCGGGGCCCTGGTGCTGGTGGCCGGCGTCCACATGCTGGTGAGCAGGAAGCAGCCGGACCCACAGCGCAGCCTGGCCATGCGGGTCGCCCGCCGGGCGGTGCCGGTGACCGAGGGCTACGAGGGGGACCGGTTCTTCGTGCGGAGGGGGACCCTGATGGCCACCCCCCTGCTGATCGCCCTGGTGGCGGTGGAGACCAGCGACATCGTCTTCGCCGCCGACTCCATCCCCGCCGTGTTCGGGGTCACCCAGGACGCGTTCGTGGTGTTCACCTCGAACGCCTTCGCGGTGCTCGGCCTGCGGTCGCTGTATTTCGTACTGGCCGGGGCCATGCAGCGGCTCCACCTGCTCAAGCACGGGCTGGCTGTGGTGCTCATGTTCATCGGGGTCAAGATGCTGGCCGAGCCGGTGCTGCACATCCCCGACCCGGTCAGCCTGGCCGTGGTGGCCGGGGTGGTGGCTTCGGCGGTGGTGCTCAGCCTGAAGCTGGCGCCCGCAGCGGTACCAGGTACTCCCGACCGCTCTGCAGTTCCAGCCGGCGCCAGAGGACCGGGTTGGACGTGCACTGACTGACGTGACAGGCGATGGCCTTCTGCTGCACCGACCGGTCCACGTCCAGACGGGCCGTGAGCCCCTCGGCCGGCCGGCCGGAGAACCGGGTGCCGAGCTCGGCGTTGAGCGCCCCGGCCACGTCGTCGGGGACGGCCCACCCCGTCACAGCCAGGTCCAGCCGGTCGGCCGCCGCCAGGGCTGCCTCGGTGGCCCGGTGGTGGTCCGGGTGGCCGGTGACCCCGCCCAGGTCGAACGCCAGGAGGCTGTCGGCCCCGGACCTGCGGGCCGCCACGGTGACGTGCTCCGCCAGCTCATCGAGGTCCACCGCCGACAGCCGGCCGTCGGGGTAGTCGAGCATCAGCGGGCTGCGGAGGCCCAGCACCCCGGCGGCCGCCTCGAACTCCTCCCGGCGGACCTGGTGCAGCGGCTCCCGGCCGACCCCCAGCGTGGAGGCCTCCCCGTGGGTGAAGCACAGCACCGACACCTCCGCCCCCCGGGCCGCGGCCTCGGACAGCACTGCGCCCATCCCGAACGACTCGTCGTCGGGATGGGCGCAGACGGCCAGTATCGACCGGCCCGGCCATCGGGCCGGGCCCGGTCCCGCGGTCACTGGGCTGCGGGGGACGACTCGGCGATCTGGCGGCGGACCTCATCCATGTCCAGCTCCTCGACCTGCTCGATGAGCTGCTCGAGGGCGGGCGCCGGCAGGGCCCCGGCCTGGGAGTAGACGATCACCTGGTCCCGCAGGACCATGAGGGTGGGGATGGACATGATCCCGAAGGCGCCGGCCAGCTCGGGTTCGGCCTCGGTGTCGACCTTGGCGAACACCATGTCGGGGTGCTTCTCCGCGGCACCTTCGAAGACCGGGGCGAACATACGGCACGGTCCGCACCACGAAGCCCAGAAGTCGACCAGGACGGTGCCGTTCTGGTTGACCAGGTCGGCGAAGTTCTCCTTGGTTGCCTTGACGGTTGCCACTCTTCCTCCTTGACGGTATACCCCGGAGGGTATCTGTAGGATAGACAACCGGTCGGCGCCCCCAGCTATTCCGGTCCGGCCCGTCACCAGCCTGGCGCGCCGGCGGTCAGCCCACCGAGCAGGGCGACCCGGTGGGCCCGGAGAGCTCCCACGGGGCCCGGCCGGCCGGGGGTCGGTAATCCCCGCTGGCCGGGTCCTGGACGTAGGCGAAGGGGGCCGGGGCACCCGATGCGATCAGGGCCACGGCGCCGAGGAGTCGGTCCACGTCCTCGGCACCGGTGTTGATGCCGGCGCTGGCCCGGACCGCCCCGGGCACGGCCCGGCGGTCACCCCGGCGCACGGCCCGGCGGTAGGCGACGATCTCCTCCGGCCCCAGTCCCAGGAGCCGCATCAGGTACGGGTGGGCGCAGAAGCACCCGTGGCGGACCCCTATGGCGAACTCGTAGCTGAGCCGGGCGGCCACCAGACCGTGGGGGACGCCGGCCACCTCGAACGCAGCGATGGGCAGGGTCGCCACGGTCGGGTCGGGGCCGAGGAGGCGCACGCCTGGGATGGCCGCCAACCCCCCTCGGAGCCGGACCGCGATCGCGTCGTCGTGGGACCCGATGGCCGCGAAGCCGATGGAGGTGAGCTCCTCCATGGCGGCGTGCAGGGCCACCGCCCCCATCACGTTGGGCGAGCCGGCCTCCTCCCGCTCCGGCGGCTGGGACCACGCCACCTCGTCCAGGTCGACCAGGTCCACGGCCCCGCCCCCGGCCAGGAACGGGTCCCCGGTGGCGAACACCCGGCGGGGCCCGATCAGCACCCCGGCCCCGAACGGGGCGTACATCTTGTGGCCGCTCCACACCACGAAGTCGGCGGACGGCGGCAGGGCCCGGTGCGGCGCCAGTTGGGCTCCGTCCACCAGCACCGGGATCCCCCGCTCGTGGGCCAGGTCCACGGCCCCGGCCACCGGCGGCTGCCACCCGGTGACGTTGGACGCACCGGTGATGGCCAGCAGGCGGGGCCGCTCGGCCCGCTCCAGGGCCAGGGCCACCCCGTCCAGGTCGAAGGTGCCCGTGGCGTCGCACTCCACGAACTCCCGGCGGCACAGCCGACCCCACGGGAGGAGGTCGGCGTGGTGCTCGACCACCGTCGTCACCACGGTCTCGTCCGGGCGGAGGTCCAGCCGGTACGCCAGGTGGTTGATGGCCTCGGTGGTGTTGCGGCAGATGATGGCCACATCGGCGTCGGGGTCCCGCCGGCCGGCGAAGCGCACGGCCTCCTCCCGGGCCTGCTCGTAGGCGTCGGTCGAGTACTGCGACTTGAATCCGGCGCCCCGGTGGACGCTCGAGTACAGGGGCAGGAACTCCTCCACCCGCTCCGCCACCGCCGGCAGGGCGCTGGTGGAAGCGGCGGAGTCCAGGTTGAGGTAGCGGCGGGCCACCCCGTCGGCGCAGGCCACGGTGACCTCGTCACCGACCAGAGGCCGGGGCAGGCCGGCCCCGGCTAGCGGGCTCGGGGTCCGGGCAGGCGTCTCAGCGTGTCGCACCATCGGCCCCGAAGTATTCCGACTGCCGGACCGACAGCCACAGAGCCGAAGGTCCCGAACGGCGTGGGACCGCCCTTTGGGTCGTCACCCCTCCGGCTCGAAGTCCGGCTTCTCCCGCACCGCGCACTCCGGGCACGGCCAGTCGTCGGGCACGTCGGCCCAGGCGGTGCCCGGCGCGAACCCCTCCCGGGGGTGGCCGGCGCCCTCGTCGTAGGTGTACCCGCAGTTCGGGCACCGCCAGGACGCCACGGTCAGGCGGCCTCGGCCACGGCTGGCGAACCGAGGATCTCGGCCTCCCGCCCGGGCTGGATGGCCGCCCGGGACAGGTCCCCTCCGTAGTGGGCGGCCACCCGGGGGTCCATCACCCGCCGCCACAGTGGCGTCAGGTAGGCCAGCACGATCATGGTCCCGTAGCCCGACGGCAGCTGCGGGGCCTCGTCGAAGTGGCGCAGGCTCTGGAACCGCCGGGTCGGGTTGGCGTGGTGGTCGGAGTGACGCTGCAGGTGGTAGAGGACCACGTTCGACGCCACGTTGTTGCTGTTCCAGCTGTGCTCCGGCCGGCAGCGCTCGTAGCGGCCGTTGGCCTCCTTCTGGCGGCGCAGCCCGTAGTGCTCCAGGTAGTTGACCACCTCGAGCAGGGAGAAGCCGAACACCGCCTGCACCACCAGGAACGGCACCGCCCGCCACCCGAGCCAGCCGATGAGCGCTCCCCACAGCAGCACGGTCATGGCCCACGCCGACCACAGGTCGTTGTGGATCGACCAGGCCCGGCGGTTGGAGCGGGCCAGCCGGGCCGCCTCGAGGCGCCAGGCCGACAGGAAACTGCCCTTGACGGTGCGGGGCCAGAACGCCCAGAAGCTCTCGCCGAGCCGGGAGCTGGCCGGGTCCTCGGGGGTGGCCACCCGCAGGTGGTGACCCCGGTTGTGCTCGATGAAGAAATGGCCGTAGGCGGTGGGGGCCAGGGCCACCTTGGACAGCCACCGCTCCAGGCCGATGCGCTTGTGGCCGAGCTCGTGGGCGGTGTTGATGGCCACCCCGTTGACCACGCCGGTGGTGAGGGTCAGGCCCAGGGCGTCGTACCAGGGCATGCCCCGGACCACCCGCCACGCCGCCCACACCAGGGCCCCGTACTGGAGGGGCAGGTACAGGTAGGTGCACCACCGGTAGTACCGGTCGGCGTCCAGGCGGGCCACGATCGCCTCCGGGGGGTTGGCGGCGTCGGTGCCCACCAGGGTGTCGACCAGCGGCAGCAGGCCGTACATGAAGATCGGCCCCCACCACCAGAACACCCCGAGCCCGGTGAGCGAGACCAGGCCCCAGGCCATGAACGGCAGCAGCGGGATGGCCAGACCCAACAACCACAGGTACCGCTTGGCGTCGCGCCATGCCACCGCTTCACCGGCGGCTGCTTCGATCGTCGTCACCGCTGTTCTCCCTCCCGGACGGTTCCTCAACTCTGTGGCATTAGCCTTACACGAAAGGGCTTTGGTGTCAAGAAGTCTGGACGCATCCGGTTAGCGGCGTAAACTGCCGTCGTGCCCGTCCCCCGCCACCAGGAGGCTGCCCGGGCGGCCCGGCGGCGGGCGCTGCTGGAGACCGGCGTGTCGCCGCTCCTCTCGGAGCGGCCGTGGTCGGAGATCCGCATGGCCGACGTGGCTGCCGCCGCCGGGGTCAGCCGCCAGACCCTCTACGCCGAGTTCGGCACCCGGGAGGGCCTGGCCCGGGCCTACGTGGCGGCTGAGGCGGAGCGGTTCCTCGCCATGGTCGACGCCTCCCTGGCCGCCCACCCGACCGATGCGGTGGCGGCCATGCGGGCCGCTCTCGGCACCTTCCTCACCGCGGCCCGCCGGGGCGGGCTCCTCACCGTGGTGGTGTCGGGAGCCGGTAACGAGGAGCTGCTGGCCCTGCTCACCACCCAGGGCGGCGACGTGGTGGACGTGGCCACCGACCGCCTGGTCCGGTACTTCACCCGGTTCTGGCCCGGCGCCGACCGGGAGGAGGCCCGGCTGGGAGCGCGCAACCTGGTCCGCCTGGCCCTCAGCCACGCCACCCTGCCCGAAGCCGAACCGGCTGTCACCGCCGACGTGGTGACCCGGCTGTTCGCCCCTTACCTGCGCTCGCTGACCGGCGCCTGAGCCCGCGGTTCACGGCCCGGGACGGGCCAGGGCGGCGATCAGGGCGGCGGCCACCGCCGTCAGCGCCGCCCCGACGGCCACGAAGCCGGCGGCCAGCGGGACGGCGAGCAGCGTGGGTATCAGGGCGGCCAGCACCCATGCCGCCTGGAAGCGGGCCTCGAAGCGGGCGAACGCACGGGCCCGGCGCCGCTCCTCCACCTCGGACTGGACCAGGGCGTCGAACGCGGTCTTGGCCACCGTGCCGCCCACCCCGGCTGACGCCGCCAGGGCCACCGAAGCCAGCCGGTACGGTCCGGATCCGAACACCACCACCGCCCCGGCCGAGGCGGCCACCGCCAGCGCCGAGACCGCCACCAGCCATCCCTCGGAGCGGACCACCCGGCGGGCGGCCGGGGCCAGGGCGGCCCCACCCAGGCTGCCCGCCACCCCGGCGGCGGCGGCCAGCCCGTACCACGCCACCGGCGCCGACTGGGCCCGGAACCCGAAGGCGATCAGCGCGGTCAGGAACCCGGCACCGCCCCTGAGGAACGCCACGGTCAACGCCGGGCGGCCCAACCCGAGCGGGCCCGGAGCGGGATCCGACGCCCCGGTGGTGAAGGGCGGCGACCCGGGAGCCACCGCCGCGGGCCTCGGGATCATCAGCGCCAGGGTGGAGGTCACGGCGAACACCAGGGCGTCCAACTGGAGGACCGGGCGGGACCCGAACGCCGCATACAGTGCCCCGCCGGCGGCCGCGGCCAGCCCGGAGGCCACCCCGCCGCCCACCGTCAGCTTGGAGTTGGCCCGGACCAGGTTCGGGTGGCCGTCCACCGATCCCGGTACCAGCGCCGAGCGGGCTACCCCGTGGGTCTTGGAGCACACCAGGCTGAGGAACGCCGCCGGGAACAGAAGCAGGCTGTCCAGCCAGGCGGCCATCATCACCGCCGCCGCCACCCGGCCCACCCCGGCCAGGAACAGCACGAACCGCTTCCCCCGCCGGGTCCGGTCGGCGGCCGGGCCGATCAGCGGCGCCACCACCGCGAACGGCAGGAGCGTGCAGACCAGGCCGAGGGCCGTCCGACCCCGGGCCGCGTCGAGCGGAACGCTGACGAACACCGACCCGGCCAGCGCCACCACCACCAGGGCGTCGCCGGCCGAGGACATGGCGTTGACCACCGCCAGGCGGCCGAACCTCGTGGAGTACCAGTCCTCGCCGGCACCGCCCAGCCGGAGGGGATAGGTCGCGACGCGGGCCAGTCGGGCCGGGCCCTGCGGGCCGGAGGACCGGGCGGTCACGGCGCGGCCCGGCTGGGGCGCTCCTGACCGGCCGGGGCCGGCGGGCCGGTATCGCCTGGACCGCGGCGGCGCATCCAGGCCCGCAGGCCCAGGTTGACGGCCCCGGCCACCGTGAGCGCCACCACGAGCGCCAGCAGGGGGTCGCCGGCGACCGCCTCGCCGAACATGCCGACCGAGAAGGCGTAGGCCGACCACAGCACGGCGCTGCAGGCCGCGGCCAGCCGGAACCTCCGCCGGGGTATGCCCACCATCCCGGCGGTCAGGGTGATCGGGGTGGGTCCGCCCGGTATCACCCGGGACAGCGCCACCAGGACCGCCCCCCGCCGGCGGAGCTGCGCCTCCACCCAACCCCACATCCGCCGGGCCCGGGGGCCCCCGAAGATGGCCCCGGAGATCCGGGGCCAGAAGCGGCCGCCTATCCAGTAGGAGATGTTGTCGCTGACGAAGGCCGCCACGGTGGCCAGGGCCAGGAGCGGGTACGCCCGGGCGTCGCCGGTGCCGGCCACCACGCCGATGGCGATGACCGCGGTGCGGGCCGGGACGAGGGGGATCACCCCGTCGATGAGAGCCAGACCGGCCACGACCAGGAACGCCACCGGGCTCGACAGGTCGATGGACTCCAGCCTGATCACCTCGAGCGCCCGCACCTCCTGCCGAAACCGGGCTTCGGCTCCCCCCATTAGACGGCCCCGGGGCACCCCGAACCCAGGGACCAAGGTCCCGCCCCGGTCAGTTCAGACGCCCAGGTCCCGCCGGTCGAAGGCCCAGATGGCGGCCCCGGCCACCACGACGGTGACGGCCGCCACCACCAGCAGGTGGAGCGCCGAGAACCCGATGGCCAGCGGGTCCACCCCCATGGCGTGGTACCACGGCGAGAATGGCCGCAGAGGCTTCATCCATCCCACCAGCTCGGCGAGCGAGCTCAGGAGGTAGGCCCCCACCGCCGCCACCGCGGTGAGACCCCGGGCCAGTCCCCTCCTCCCGGTCGCGGCCCCGGCCCCGAGGGCGATGGTCCCGAACAGCACCCCCGTCAGCCCGGTCGCGACCAGCGCCGCAGCCAGCCGGTCGGCGCCGGCGCGGAGGTTGACGGCCGGCACGCCGATGGCCAGGCCGGCCGCCAAAGCGGCCGTGATGAGGGTGACTCCTGCCACCAGTGCTGCCCATTTTTCCAGGAAGATGCGCCGACGGGACACCGGGTTGGCCAGGAGGATGTCGATGGTCCCCCGGTCCTCCTCCCCGGCGATGAGATCGCCGCCCCACAGGACAGCCAGGACCACCACCAGCATGGGGGCCACCAGCGAGAACAGTTCCGCCCTCAGATAGCCCGTCCCGGTGGTGAGATCGCTGATGCCGAACAGTGACCGCAGGGCCTTCGGGTAGGACTCGTGCAGGGTCGACAGCTGGGGGTTGTCCCGCACCGTCGGGTAGAGGGACACCATCAGCAGCGCCAGGGCGAACATGCCGGCCCCCCACGAGTACAGCGACCGGCGCTGCTCGTGGACGCTGCGCTCGAACACCGAGTGCAGCGCGGCAGGACGGCGTCTAGCGGCGGGCACCGGCCAGGTCCCCGGTACCGCGAGCCGCCCGGCGGCCGCCCCGGATGATGGAGAGCAGCACGTCCTCCAGGTCCGGTTCGCGCACCAGCAGGTCCTCCACCGGGTGGCTCGCCAGCACGGCCAGCACCGGGTCCAGGGACCCGCTGACCGCCAGGTGGACCCGGTCGTCTACTGGTGCCAGCACCTCCACCCCGGCCAGCCCGGTCAGCTCCGGGGGTCTGATGCCCCCGGCGAAGCGGACATCGACGTAGTGGACGGCCCGCCGGCGCAGGTCCGACACCCGCTCCACCCCCACCATCCGCCCGTCCTTGATGATCCCGACCCGGCTCGCTACGCCGGCCACCTCCGAGAGGATGTGCGACGAGAGGAAGACCGACCGGCCGCCGAGGGCGGCCCGGCGGATGGCGTCGTGGACCTGGGCCTGCACCAGCGGGTCCAGGCCCGAGGTCGGCTCGTCCAGGATCAGCAGGTCCGGTTCGCCCATGAGGGCCTGCACCAGGCCCACCTTCTGACGGTTACCTTTCGACAGGGCCCCGATGACCTTGTCCAGCTCCAGGTCGAACACCTCGCACAGCCGGGCGGTGACCGACCACGGCGGACCCCCCCGCAGGTGGGCGAAGTGGGTGAGCAGTTCCCGCGCGGTCAGGTGCTCGTACAGCCCCAGTTCTCCCGGCAGGTAGCCGATGCGCCGCCTGACGTCCACGCTGTGGCTCCTCACGTCCAGGCCGAACAGGCGCACCGAACCGGCGTCGGGCCGTATCAGGTCCAGCATCACCCGGATGGTGGTGGTCTTGCCGGCCCCGTTGGGCCCGAGGAACGCGAACACCTCGCCGGCCGCCACCTGCAGATCCACGTCCTCGATCCCCCGCCCGCCCCGGTAGCGCTTGGTCACCCCGGCCAGGCTCACCGGGAGCGAACCGGCCGGTGCTTCCACCTCCGCCGACCGTCCAGCACCGCGGGCCACGAGACCACGGTGCTCCTTCCCCGGGGCCGGGCTCCAGAGGCCATGGTCCCAACCGGGTGGAAACCGGCGGCGCTCAGCCGCAGGGGCGTTCGTAGGCGTAGATCCAGTAATCCTCGTCGGGCACCGCTGCGCCGGTGTAGGCCCGACAGAGCCGCAGGGAGGCGGTGGGCGTGGCCGGGAAGTCGAGCACTACCGACACCGCAGCGTGGGGCGCCAGGCCGGCGGCGACCCGCAGCGCGTCCCGCTGGTAGTCGGCCCGGGTACAGGCGTGGCCGGCGCACAGGAGCCGGCGGCTCCAGACGGTGAAGGTGGCGTGGCGGCCGGACTGGGCCAGGTAGAGGGGCCGCTCGGCGTACCCGGCCACCGGTGTGGCCGCATAGTCGGGAGCGGCCACCACCGGGCCGGGGAGGGAGCGCACGGCGCCCGCCGCTTCCTCCGCCTTCGAGAAGGGGGTGGAGAGCGCCATCGCCCCGGCCAGGAGGCCCCCGGGCACCTGCAGCACCACCACGACGGCCAGGGCCACCCGCACGGCTCCGTCCGCCCGGCTCCGGCGGCGGCCGGGGTAGGCGATCCAGAACGCGGCCAGGAGGGCGATGAAGATCGTGCCGGTGAAGCGGGCCAGATCCTGGCTGGCGGCGTCCATGAACGCCACCGTGCCGGCTGCGCCGATGATCCACATGGCCAGGGCGGCCCGGTCCCGTCGCAGCAACCAGGCCAGCCCCCATGCCGCCTCCAGCCCGAGGCCGACCACCCACCCAGGCGGCAGGCGGTCCAGCAGGTAGGTGTTCCAGAAATGGAGCTGCGGGACCGGCACCGGCACCAGGGCCCGGGCCGGCTGCTCCAGGGCATTGAGACCCGACGACGAGAGCAGGTGGGCCAGCCGGGTCGGCTGCAGTACCGGTCCGCTGTAGTCGGCGGGTCGCCACGCCAGTGCCACCAGGGCCATCTCCAAGACGATCAGCCCGGCGGTGACGACCGCCATCTGGCCGGCGGCCCGGCGGCGGTCCTCCCGGCCGGTCCGGGCCCAGGCGGCGGCCACCAACCCGGTGGCGAGCACGCAGCCGTAGGCGTCATCGAAGACCAGCAGAGAAGCGACGGTCCCGGCGACGGCCCAGCTGCTGCTGCCCCGCCGGACCAGCTCGGCTCCGGCCAGGGTCAGGATCAGGTCGAGCACGTAGGGCCGGCTGAGCGTGCCGTATTCGAAGAAGGGGAAGTAGCCGAACAGGATCAGCCACCGGATCGCCGAGGGGAACGGCGAGAAGCGCAGGACCACCCAGGCCATCACCGCCACCAGCCCGGCCAGCAGTGCCTGCATCGCCGCCGGATCGGCACTGAATCGGCTCAGTGCCCACAGCAGCAGGTACCAGCCCGGCGGGTGCTGCTCGTATCGGACCCGCTGGAGCAGTTGGCCGATGGAGTGGCTGGAGCGGGCCAGGTCCCAGGACTGCAGCTCGTCGCGCCACATCCGGTGGGCGCCGATCCTCCAGACCGCTAATCCGACATAGACGGCGCCGGCCGCCAGCGTGACCGGCCGGCGGGGGCGCCGCCCACTGTCGACGACATGAGTCACCAGGGCGTGCTCACGCACTGAAATAGCCAAAGCGGCTGGCTCCCACCCCGATCCCGGACCCCTGCTGCGAAATGATGCGGACCGGGCCGACATCGATCGCTCCGGCCTGTATCGACCCGGGCGGCGGTCAACTTGATTCCGTTTCCGCCTTAGTGGAAATACGCGCTTCTGACCGGTTTTGCGGGCTAGCATGCGGAGTTGGAAGGCACGGGTTGGGGACCCCGGCTTCCGGCGGAAATCGAAAGGGCGAGGAGGCGGTTCGGATGCCCGGGCACGGAGCCGATGACAGATGGTTGGAAGCGGCATTCGACGCCGCGGAGTCGGCAGCCGAGGACGCCTGCCGGGCCATAGCCGAGCACTCGCAGGTGCTGCTGAGCGCCGGCTCCTACGCCCGGTCCGGCTACCCGACCACCCTGGTGGTCCGCCGGCTGATGGCCGACGGGCTCCGGGAACGGCGGGTGGCGGCCGGGGCCGCCATGCAGAGGTACGAGACCGCCACCTTGGAGTTGCGCGCCGCGCTCATCCGCCACCTGGTGGATCACGACCGGGTCAGCCTGGCCGAAGCGGGCCGGATGTTCGGCGTGTCGCGCCAGCGGGCCGGGCGCATCTACTCCGATCACCGCCCCTGCGAGCCCGCCGATGCCAAATAGAGCCGAAAGACCCTATAAGCGCAACATGGAGTTGCCGGCCGAGAGATCGGTATGCCATCCACTCCGTCATCTGCATCCCGGAGGTAGGGGCGCGTGCTAGTCGTGAAGTGCCGGCCCGGGGAGCGGGTCCTGATCGGCGGCAACATCGCAGTGACCGTCGACCTGATCGTCGACGGGGACGCGTGCCTCTCCGTCGAGTGCCCCGCCCAGATGCCGGTCCTCACCTCGGCGGAGGTCCGGATAGGTCGCGAGGCCCAGAACCAGGGCCGACCCCTCGGCGCCTGCCGGAGGCGGGTCGTGTCCAGCCGGACGCCGCCTGATCTGCTCATCGGCGACTCGGTGCGAGTCGCCGTCCTCCCCGGCTCCGGCCGGACCGTCCGCCTGGCCATCGAGGCCCCGTCGGGGGTGACCATCGAGCGGGAGCCGGGGCCCGGCGGGCCCCCGGCCCGGGCCGCTGTCGCCCAGTGACGGAGCGGGCCGCCGGGGCCGGCGGGCGGGGGCGGAGGCGCAGTTCTGGGCCACCTTCGTACTGATCCTCGCCGACGCGACGGTCCTGCTCTACGACCTGGCCCGGGTCCTGCGGAGCCTGCGCTGAGCGGGCGGGCCAGCCGGATCGCGGCAAGGGCGGGGGCCCGGAGGCCCCCGCCCTTCTACTTCCTACCGTTCAGCCGGCGGTGCGGCTGTCAGGCGGCCGAGCCCCAGAACGGAGCGGCGAAGTTGAAGATGCCGCCGTCGGCTGCGGCCTCCCAGTAACCGCCGGTGGACAGGTCGGCCCCGCCTCCGACGACCGGCTGGGCCAGCTTCACACCGCCGGTGGAGCCGTGGAAGGTGGCGTCGCCGAAGGAGAACACCCCACCATCCGAAGCGAACAGGTTGTACCCCTGCCCGTCGATGGTGGCGGCCAGGCCGACCACCGGCTTGGCCAGGGCGATCCCACCGGTCGAACCGTGGAAAGCGGCGTCCCCGAAGGAGAACACCCCACCATCGGAGGCGACCAGCCAGTAGCCGTTACCGTCGGGGGTGGCGGCCATCCCGACCACCGGCTTGGCCAGGGCGATCCCCCCGGTCGAGCCCTCGTAGGGGGCGTTGAAGGCGAACACCCCACCATCGGAGGCGACCAGCCAGTAGCCGCCGGTGTACTTGTCGACGGCGATGCCGACGATGGGCTTGTTCAGGTGGACACCGGTCAGGGAGCCGTAGCAGCTGGCCTGACCGAAGACGGCGACATCACCGGCGGCGTCGGTCTCCACGTAGCCGTTGCCGTCGGTCAGCGGGGCCATGCCCACGACCGTGCCGGACGGCAGGTGGCTCGTGCAGTTGGTCGTGACCGGTCCCGGCGAAGCCGGGCCCACGCCGGGCAGGGTCTGGAACCACAGGTAGGCGTTGGTCGGGGCGATCACCGCGTTGCCGGCCTTCACCTGGGCGTTGACCGAGTCGATGCCCTTACCCGTCTCGATGGCCTGGAAGGCGCCGGGGGTCTTGACCCCGACCACCACGACGTCCCACCACTCGGGCTGGTTCTGGTTGCGGGTGGTCAGGATGTGGTCGTGACCCGGGATGGGCAGGTCGGCCAGGGCCGACGGCGACACGCCGAGAGCGGGGGCCAGCCTGGACAGGTCGATGCCGTTCGGGTGGTCGATGCAGGTGTAGCCGGCGTTGCACTGCAGCGGGTGGCTGGGGCCGGGCGAATACAGCGGCACCGGGATGTACAGCGGGTCCACGTTGGTGCCGGTGTAGCTGTTGGACGCCGCGGGCACCGTGCCGCCCACCCCGGTCGGGTTGTGGTTGGCCGGGGCGCCGGCCTCGCAGCCGTCGGGGGCCGAGGAGCTGACCGTGGTGTCGCAGTAGAAGTTCTCGGTGTACAGGGCCTGGACGTCCTGGCCACCGATCCAGTCACTGGTTATGCCGATGTTCTCGCAGTTGGGGCCGTTCGAGCCGCAGTTGTCGGCCAGGTTGTTGATGGACGGGCCGGACTCGAGGTTGGCGTTGTTGTTGTCCACCGGGGCGGGCTGGGCGGGGAAGCTCGAGGAAAAGTCCCGGGCGGCCGCCGCCTGGTAGGTCGGGGCCGGGACCGTGCCCGGCAGCACCTGGAAGAACAGGTAGACGTTGCTCGGGGCCAGCACCGCGTTGCCCGCCTTCACCTGCTGGTCGATGGCGGCCACGCTCTGGCCGGACTCGATGGCGTTGAAGGCGCTGGCGCTCGGCACGCCGACGACCACCACGTTCCACCACTCGGGCAGCCCGCTGTTGCGGGTGGCGATGATGTGGTCGTGACCGGGCAGCTTGGCGTTGTAGAGGGCCGTCGGATCCTTGACCCCGAGAGCCGGGGCCAGGGCCGACAGGTCCAGGCTGCCGGGATGGTCGACGCACACCGCCTTACCGTTGCACTGCAGGGCCGGCGGGTTGGCGAACAGCGGGACCGGCACGTAGAGGGTGTCGAAGTTCCCGGCGGAGTTCACCGTGTTGTCCGGCGGGGGGGTCTTGGGCATGGCGGTGGTGGTGCCGGTACCGGGGCCGGCCCCGGCCTCGCAGCCGTTGGCGTCGTGGGACGGGTAGTCCGCCGAGTCGCAGTAGAAGTTCTGGCTGTACAGCAGATCGACGATCGAGCCGTTGTAGCCGCTGTAGGTCTCGCCGACGCTGGCCCCCACGCTGGCCCCGTTGGCCGAGGCCCCCGTGGCCGTGCCACACGACGGGTTGTCGTAGCCGCAGCGGGCCAGGAGCGGATCGATGGTGGTGCCGGCGCTGCTCCCGGCGTTCGGCGGGGCAACCTGGCTGTGGACGGGTGCGCTGGTGGCCGCGGTCGCCGGCTGGGCCGACGCCACCCCACCCAGGGCGAACAGGGCGGTGACCGCCGAGGCGCCCACGGTCAGGGCGCGCCGCCACGACCGCAGGGCGGGCGAACGCCGTTCGGGGTGGCTCACTGGCTCATACCTCTCATCTCTTCCCTCCGTTATGACTTCGGACAGGCACCGCCGCTCATCGGGCGGGACCGCCTGTAGTTCGTCGTGGGATGGGCCCCCGGATGGCCCATCGGGGAAGAAAAGGATGCGCCGGGGGATCGCAGTCCCGGCGGCGGACGCGCCGAAACCGACCGTCCGGTGAACCGGCGGTCGGCCTCGGCTGCGATCTCGGAGATCAGAGGATTGTTACGTTGCCCGCCTGGAGCCCCTTGGGCCCCTGGTTGGTCTCGAACTCGACCTTCTGGTTCTCTTCCAGGTTGCGGTACCCGGAGCCGGCGATGGCGCTGAAGTGCACAAACACGTCAGGGCCGCCGTCGTCCTGCGAGATGAACCCGAACCCCTTCTCGGAGTTGAACCATTTGACTGTACCGGTT
>JAKAXN010000503.1 GCA_021816565.1 Actinomycetes bacterium | reverse complement strand
CCTATGACGCGTCCGCCCCGGCCCTCGCCGCCTGGGTGCACAACACCCTGTCCGAGTCGTTCCTCACCTGCTACCGGTTCTTCGGGCCCCGGCCCCTGGCCGGCGCGGCCGCCGACCGCTACGTGATCGAGCAGGCCGGGCTGGGCCGCCTGCTCGGGGCCGATCCCCTGCCCGAGACCGCAGCCGGGCTGTCGGCCTGGATCGAAGGCCATCCCGATCTGGAGGCGTCGCCGGGTTCGCACGAGGCCCTGCGGTTCCTGCGCCGGCCGCCTCTGCCGCTGGTCGTCCGCCCGGCCTACAGCGTGTTGTTCCGGGCCGCGGCCGCCACCCTCCCGGCCCGGGTCCGGCGGATCCTGGGGATCGGTGCGGTTCCCGGCGACATCGCCCTCGGCCGGGCGGCGGTCACGGCGCTGCGGTGGTCCCTGGGCTCGTCCCCGGACTGGCAGCTGGCCCTGGCCCGTACCGGGGGTTCGCCGCCTCCCGGGATCAGCTTCCGCCAGCCCGGTCCCGGCCCCGCCCGGCGCCCGTCGGTGAAGCCGACGGATGTTCAGCCCTGAGCGCTCGGCCCTGAGCGCTCAGGCCGGTCAGCCCGGCCCGGTCAGTTCCACCAGCAGTCCCCGCACCCGCCGGTCGATCTCGTCGACGATGGGGCGCACCTGCTCGACCGGCAGCCCGGCCGGGTCGGTCAGTTCCCAGTCGAGGTAGCGCTTGGCGGGGTAGAAGGGGCAGGTGTCGCCGCAACCCATGGTCACCACCACGTCGGCGGCCCGGGCGTCGTCATCGGTGAGCGGCTTGGGGAACTCCCTGGAGGTGTCGAGGCCCCGCTCCTCGAGCACCGCGACCACCGATGGGTTCAGCCGGTCGCCGGGTTCGGAGCCCGCGGAACGCACCTCCACCCGGCCCCCGGCGTGGTGGTCGAGGAGGACCTTGGCGGCCAGGCTGCGCCCGGAGTTGTGGATGCAGACGAACAGCACCACCGGCCGGTCGCTCACCGCCGCTCTCCCGCCTCGGGGCCTGCCTCGGGGTGGGGGTAGAACCGCCGGCGGGCCCACAGGGCCACGTAGACCAGGGCTACCAGGACCGGCACCTCGATGAGCGGGCCGACCACCCCGGCCAGGGCCTCGCCGCTGGTGACACCGAACACGCCGATGGCCACCGCGATGGCCAGCTCGAAGTTGTTCCCCGCCGCGGTGAATGCCAGGGTGGCGGTCCGCTCGTAGCCGAGACCTATCCGCCGGCCGAGAATGAACGCCCCGGACCACATGACCGCGAAGTACGCCAGCAGGGGCAGGGCTATGCGGGCCACGTCACCGGGATGGGTGGTGATGGTGTGGCCCTGCAAAGCGAAGAGTATGACGATCGTGTAGAGCAGCCCGTACAGGGCGAAGGGCCCCAGGCGGGGCAGCAGCTTCTGCTCGTACCAGTCCCGTCCCCGGGCCCGCTCCCCGATGGTCCGGGTGAGGAAGCCGGCCACCAGCGGCACCCCCAGGAAGATGGCCACGGTCTGGGCTATGCGGCCGATGGACAGGTGCAGGCCGACGGTGGACAGGCCCAGCCAGCCGGGCAGGACCTTCAGGTAGAAGTAGCCGAGGAAGGAGAACATCACGATCTGGAACAGGGAGTTCAGCGCCACCAGCACCGCCGCCGCCTCCCGGTCGCCGCAGGAGAGGTCGTTCCAGATGAGCACCATGGCTATGCAGCGGGCCAGGCCGACGATGATCAGCCCGGTCCGGTAGGTCGGCTGGTCGGGCAGCATCAGCCAGGCCAGGGCGAACATGACCGCCGGACCGACCAGCCAGTTGAGCACCAGGGACGACACGAGCATGCGCCGGTCCCGGGTGACCGTGCCCAGCTGGCCGTAGCGGACCTTGGCCAGCACCGGGTACATCATCACCAGCAGCCCGATGAAGATGGGCAACGACGTGCCCGAGGTGACCTGGATGGCGTCGAGATGGCGGTTCAGGCCCGGGATGGCCCGGCCCAGCCCGATCCCAGCGGCCATGGCGGCGATAATCCACACCGGCAGGAACCGGTCCACGAACGACAGCCGGGCCACGACCGGCGTCTCGGCATCGGTGCCCGGGGCCGGCCTGGTCATGACGCCGTCGCTCACCGCCGTGCCGGGCCCGGGGCGTCGCCCACCGGGGCGCTCAGCAGCACCGGCTCCTCCCGGCTGACAGGCTGACCGGCTCCGGCCGGCCGGCGCAGCACGCCGACTCCCCGGGGGCGGCCGAGCGCAGCTGGCCGGCCGGGGTGTCGTCGTCGGCCAGCACGGTGTAGATCTCCCACGGCTCGCCGCCGGGACCGTCCACCCACACCTTGTCCTGGACGGCGTAGCAGCAGGCGGTCTGCTCCTCCACCGCGGTGGCCAGCCCCTCGCCGGCCAGGCGGGCCTGGGCGGCCGCCACCTCGTCGGTGCTCCCCACCTCCACCCCGAGGTGGTTGAGCGAGCCGGGGGTCTGGTTGGCGTCCTCGATCAGGACCAGCTTCAGCGGCGGATCCACGATGGCGAAGTTGGCGTAGCCCGGGCGCCGCTTGGCCGGCTCGGCCCCGAACAGCTTCGAGTAGAACGCCACGGCCTCGTCGATGTCGGCCACGTTGAGGGCCAGCTGCACTCGGGACATCACGACCTCCTGGTAGCATCGACTTCTATCGATGCTTTGATCATCGTCGATGCAATCATATCTGTCAATGGGAGATGGGCGTGGCCCGTAACAGCCTGGCGATACCGGTCGTCGATGCCCTCGATGCCCTCGATGCGGTCGAGGGGGAGGGGTGCTGCCCCTCGGTGCTGGCCGCCCCCCTCGGCGCGGACGAGGCCGCCGAGCTGGCCCGGGGCTTCCACGCCCTGGGCGACCCGGTGAGGCTGCGGGTGCTGTCCATGCTGGCCGCCGCGCCGGCCGGGGAGATCTGCGTGTGCGACTTCGTCGGTCCCCTGGGGAAGAGCCAGGGCACCATCTCGCACCATCTCAGGATCCTGGGCCAGGCCGGCCTGGTCCACGGTGACCGGCGGGGCAAGTGGGTGTGGTACTCCCTCGACCGGGACCGCCTGGCCGCCCTCAAGGGGGCCATCGAGCCCTGAGCGGCGCCGGCCGCCGCCGGGATGGCCCGACCACAGCCGCCGGACCCCTCCGATCTCCCCGGGGGTTGCTACCCGGTCAGAGGGGCCGCAGGGGCGGCGTCGCCGGTTGGGGCATCCCTCACCTCGTGCGCTGTATGAAGTCGAGGATCACCTGCGCCAGCGCCGGCCCGCAGTCCTCTTGCAGGAAGTGCCCTCCGCCTTCGATCACCGTGTGGGGCTGGCCCTGCGCTCCGGGGATCTTGGCCTTGAACGGGGCGTCGCCGCCGGCCGTGATCGGATCGGAATCGCTGAAGGCGCACAGGAACGGGCGGTCGAACCGGGAGAGCACCTCCCAGGCGGCAGCGTTGTCGGCTGACGCGGGGTCTTCGGGCGAGGTCGGCACCAGCGACGGGAAGATCCGGGCGCCGGCCTTGTAGCTGTCGTCGGGGAACGGCGCGTCGTAGGCGGCGATGACCTCCGGTGCCAGGTCCGTCCGG
>JAKAXN010000502.1 GCA_021816565.1 Actinomycetes bacterium | reverse complement strand
TGCCGGGCCTGGCCGGCCGGCGCCCCTGCGCCGGGTGCCGCCGCTGGTCCTGCCGGCGGTGGTCGACCCGGTCGACGTAATGGCCCAGCTGCGCGACGCCCGCCCCCACCGGCCGCCGGTGCCCGAGCTCACGGCCCGCCTCGGCGGACCGTCCACCGGGTACCTGGCTCTGGCAGAGCTGGGCTCCTACGACGGTGCCTACTGGCGGTTCTCCGCCACCTTCGCCCCCACCGGGGGGCGGGTGCCGGCATCGCCGACCGGCAGCCAGGCCGTCGGCGACGCCCCGGTGAACCAGCAGGTGACGCTCGAGCGCACCCTGCCGGTGCCGCTGCTGCCGGCCCTGGACCGCCCGGTCTCGGTGTCCGGCCCAGCGGTGGCCGCCGACCCGGCCACCGGGATGCTGGCGCCCATCGACGGCCGGGCCGCCGGGCGATACACGGTGGTGTCCCGGGCCCCCTCCGCCACCCTGGCCGGGCTGCCCCCCGCAGACGGCGTCGACGCCAGCCTGGCCGCCCCGTCGGAACTGACCATCCCCCCCGACACGTCCGCCGCCCTGGCCACCACGCTGCGGTTCCTGGCCGGCCTGGCCGGGGAGCGCCCGGCGCCCACCGTGGCCTTCCTGCAGCGGGTCATGACCGTGATGCACTCCACCGAGAAGCGCATCGACCCGTCCGCCGCTCCGGCCGCCGGTCCCGGGCCGCCCACCACCGCGGTGGCGCCGGTGGTGGGCGGCACCTCCCTGTCGGAGGTCATCAACGCGGTCACCGTCAACCGGGCGGCCACCCCCGAGCAGTTCGCCACCTTCTACGCCATGGTGGCCCGCTACCTGGGCGTGCCGGCCCGGGTGGTCACCGGGTTCCGGCTGGCCCGATCCTCGTCGGGGGCCCCGATGCCGGCCGGCACCTACCGGGTCACCAACCGCCAGGCGTGGGCCTGGGTCGAGATCCCGGTCGCCGGGGTGGGCTGGGTGGTGGTGGACCCCACCCCCGACGCCACCACCGCGGCGGCCGCCCCGCCTCCGGAGTCGGTCCGGGCCCCCACCACCACGGTGCCACCCCGCCCGGCCAGCGCGATCCCCCGCAACCAGTTCGCCGGCGGCCACGCCCTCGCGCCCCGGGCCCACCTGCACCCGACCCGGTCACACCCGCTGCCGGGCTGGGTCCTGCCGGTCGCGGTCGTCGTCGGCCTGCTGATGCTGCTGGGCCTGGCCGGGCCGGGGCAGGCTGCGGCCCGGCGGGCCTGGCGGCGCCGGGTTCGCCGCTCGGCCGATCCGGCCGAGCTGGCCGTCGGGGCGTGGCTGGAGTTGCTCGACGGACTGGACCGGGCCGGCGTCCCGGCCGGGGCCGGCACCACCAACGCCGAGGTCGCCGCCGATCTCGCGACCCACTTCGGCGTCGAGCTGGCCGCTCCGGCGGCCACCCTGGCCGGTCTGGCCGACCGGGCGGTGTGCTCCTTGTCGGCTCCGGTGGACGCCGCCGCGGCCGACGAGGCCTGGGAGCTGCAGCTTTCCCTGCACCGCCAGCTGACGGCCCAGCTCGACCGGCGGGCCCGGTTGAGGTACCTGCTGTCGGTCGGACGGGCCCCCCGGCGCCCGTCCACCCCGTCCGCGACCGGCAACCGCTAGTAGGTTCTCGCAGGTGGCGCTACGAAAGGCCAGACCGGCGGGGTCCGATTCCCTGCTCCCGGGGTACTCCGGCCTGACCGAGATCGGCGGCGGGGCGTTCGCCACGGTCTACCGGGCGGTGGAGGTGGATACCGGACGCCCGGTGGCGCTGAAGATCCTGAAGGTGGACACCATCCACGCCCACCTGATCGAGACCTTTCACCAGGAGATCCAGGCGCTGGCCCAGGTCAGCGACCACCCCAACATCGTCACGCTGTACCGCCCGGCCACCACCACCGACGGCCGGCCGGTGCTGGTGCTCGAGCTGTGCCGGGGGTCCCTGGCGTCGCAGGTCCGCGCCGAGGGCCCGCTGGGAGCGCAGGAGGCCACCCGGGTGGGGGTGAAGATCGCCGGGGCCCTGGAGACGGCCCACCGCAACGGCTTCCTCCACCGGGACATGAAGCCGCAGAACATCCTGGTCACCCGGTCCGGGGAGCCGGCCCTGGCCGACTTCGGCGTGGCCGCCCTCCAGGCGTCGGCCCAGGCCACCGCCGGGGTGTTCGGCTTCACCACCCTGCACGCCGCCCCGGAGATGCTCGAGGGCCACCACCTCTCGCCGGCGACCGACATCTACGGCCTGGCCTCGACCATGTACCAGCTGCTCACCGGGCAGGCCCCCTTCGCCTCGTTCGACAACGAAGCCCCCGCCTCGGTGATCCTGCGCATCCTGCGCGACCCGGTCCGCCCGCTGCGGGCCGAGCACATCCCCCTGACCCTGTCGGACCTGCTCGAAGCGGCCCTGTCCAAGGAACCGGAGGGGCGGCCCCGCACCGCGCTGGAGTTCGCCCTGGCCCTGCAGGACGTCGAGTCCTCGGTCGGCTGGCCGGTGACGGACTTCCTGGCCTGGGGGGAGGAGGGGGCCCCCGCCGGGCCGCCGCGCAAGCCGGCCCGGGGTCCGGCCGCCGCGCCAGCCCCCGCCGGCCCCGACAGCCCCGACGGCGGGCGGACCCTCTACCAGAGCGCCCCGTCGGTACGGGTGGAGGCGGTTGAGAATCCCGGCGGCCGCCCCACCCTGCCGCCTCTGCTCCCCACCGCCCCCGAGCCGCGGCAGGCCCCCGCGCCCGCGGCCGACGCTCCTCCTGCGGGCCGGGTCCCCGCCGCCCCCAGCCCCAGCCCGGCCATGCGGGCCGCCCGCCCGGCCGTGCCCCCGGGCGACCCTGCGGTCCCGTCGGCTCCGGCCCCGGTCCCACCGGAACCCACGCACCCGCCTGCCCCGCCCGCGCCGGCTCCAGCCCCGCCGGCGCCGGCTGCGCCGGCTGCCATGCGGGCCGCTCCGCCCGTCCCGCCCCCACCGCCCTCGGCCCGCCGGGCCCCATCGGTGGCCCGGCCCGAGCCCGGGGTGCGCCAGGTGGTCAACCCGGCCCAGAGCGGGCGCGGCCAGCCCAGCCCCCCGCTGCGGCCTCCGGCCGAGCCGCTGACCCCGCTGCAGCCCCGCTCCCCGGAGGTCCCGATACCGGGTCAGTGGTCCCCGCCGGCCGGGCCGGCCGGGGGACCGGCCGGCCGCCCGGTGTTCGTGGACCCGGCGCCCCACGAGTCACCACGGGCCGCAGCCGGGTCCGTCTACGAGGAGACGATGGCGGTCACCCGCCTGACCGCTCCGGCCCCGGAGGCGGACCACCCGCCGGGCGCCGGGCGCGACCGGCGGGTGCCGCTCTACGCGCTGCTCGGTCTGGTCGTGGCTGCTGCCGTGGTCCTGGCCGCCGTCCTGCTCGTCGTCGGCGTCCTCTGAGGCCGGCTGCTCCTACGCCGCGGCCAGCTCGCTGCCGCAGAAGCGGCACTTGGTCGCACCCATCGGCAGGTCCTCCGACAGGCACGCCGGGCAGGTCTTGGCCGGGGCCGGCTCGCCGAAGACGGTGACCCCCCGGCGGGCCTGTATGGCCTTGTAGGGCATCACGATGAGGAAGTACACCACCGCCACGTAGATCA
>JAKAXN010000501.1 GCA_021816565.1 Actinomycetes bacterium | reverse complement strand
CGTCACGTCGATACGGGGCCGTCCCAGCTCCGCCAGCGGGATGGCCTCGAGCCCGACGACCCGGCGGGAGCGTTCCTCCCAGACCGGGCGCACACCCAGAAGGGCCAGGGCCTCTGCCACGTCGTCACCCTGGGTGCGCATTGCCGCCGTCCCCCACAGCACCAGCCCCACCGTCTGCGGGTAGGAGCCCTCTTCGGCCAGGTGCCGCTCGAGCACCGCGGCGGCCAACTTTTTCCCCACCTCCCAGGACAGCTCGGTTGGCAGCGCCTTGGGGTCCATCGAGTAGAAGTTGCGGCCGGTGGGCAGAACGTGGGCGCACCCCCGGGTCAGCGCCCCGCTCGGCCCGGCCGGCACGTAGCGGCCGTCCAGCCCGGCGAGCAGGTTGGAGACCTCGTCCCCGGCCCGCCGGAGGTTGGGGACCAGCCATTCGCAGATCCACTCCATGGCGGGAGACGCTCCCGGAGCTGGCCGCCAGCCGACCGCGGCGGCCGCCTCCACCTCGGAGCGGCAGGCCTCCTCGATGCGGTCGAGGTGACGCGGTTCTTCCTCGTCCAGGCCCAGCCGGGTCGCGACCTCGTGGCGCAGGGACGGGATCCGCCCCTGGGGCAGCCTGGTGATGGCCAGGACCAGGTCTGTCAGCGTGGCGCCGTCGGGCACCGAGCCGAGCGTGTGCAGGCCGCCCCGGATCTGGGCGTCCTTGAGGCTGCACAGGTAACCGTCCACCTGGACGATGACGTCATCGAAGCTGTCATCCAGGGAAACCGCGCCCAGGCCGAGGTCCTGGTCGATGCTGGCGTCGCGGAGCAGGGCCCATATCCGCTCCCGCAGGGCCGGCAGCTTCGAGGGGTCGAGCGACTGGAGCTGGGCGTACTCGTCGAAGAACTGCTCCAGGCGGGCCAGGTCGTCGTACACGTCGGCCCGGGTCATCGGCGGGAGGAGATGGTCGATGATCACGGCGTGGCTGCGCCGCTTCGCCTGCGTCCCCTCCCCCGGGTCGTTGACCACGAACGGGTAGAACATCGGCACGTCACCCAGAGCGGCGTCGGGCCAGCACCCGGCCGAGAGACCGACCGCCTTGCCGGGAAGCCACTCCAGGGTGCCGTGCTTGCCCAGGTGGATCACCGCGTCGGCGCCCCACTCCTGGTCCAGCCACCGGTAGAAGGCGAGGTAGTGGTGGGCCGGCGGCAGCGACGGGGAGTGGTACACAGCCACCGGGTCGTCGCCGTAGCCGCGCGGCGGCTGGATGGCGACGATGACGTTCCCCAGGTCCAGGCCGCTGAACACCAGATGCCCGTCCTCGATCCGTTGTCGGCCCGGCGCCGGGCCCCACTGCGACTCCAGCTCGGCGCGCGCGCCGGCGGGCAGGCCCGAGAACCAGTCGCAGTAGGAGCTGGTCGGCAGCCGGCCGACGGCCAGATCCAGCTCCCGGTCGGAGAGGGTCTCCGCCTCGTAGGTGAGCCCGTCGGCCAGGCGGCCCATGAGCTCGTCGCCGCTGCCGGGTCGCTCCCCCACCGCGTAGCCGGCCGCGGCGAGGGCGTCGAGCAGGACCAGGGCGGAGGCCGGCGTGTCCAGCCCGACGGCGTTGCCGAGCCGGCTCCGCCTGGTCGGGTATGCGGAGAGGACTATGGCTACCCGCCGATCGGCGGCCCGGGTGGCGGCCAGCCGGGCGTAGCGCAGCGCCAGGCCCGCGACCCTCGACACCCGGTCGGGGACGGTGCGGTAGGCCCGCACGATGGTGCCCAGCTGGTCGCCGTCGTCGACCACCTCGTTGAAGGCGAACGCCGGGGCGATTATGCGGCCGTCCAGTTCGGGGATCGCCACCCCCGAGGTCACGTCGTAGGGCCCGAGACCGGCGTCGGAAGCGGCCCAGTCCTCGCTGGAGCGCCCGGCGGAGGGGCTCTGGATGATGGGTATGTCGAGGGCGGCCAGGGCGGAGACGTCCCAGCCCTCGCCCTCCAGGCCGCCGGCCGCCCCGGGGGTTCCGGCTCCCGCTCCGGCCCCCCCGGCGGCGAGCACGGTGGTGATGAGGACCCGGGCCTGGTGCGAGCGGAGCATCTCCACAACCGCCTCCGACGCCTGATCCCGCAGCGAGTAGCACCACAGCGCCAGGGGTCTCCCGCCGGCGGCGGCGACGGCGTCGCAGAGGTCGTCGACGAACTGGGTGTTGCCGGCCACGAGATGGGCCCGGTAGAAGACCACACCGATCACCGGGCCGTGACCCTCGGGGTCCGCTCGGCGCCACACCCCGTGATCGGGGATCGGGGCGGGCGGTTCGAACCCCCACCCGTCGAAGCAGACGGTGTCGGCCACGAAGCGCAGGAGGTTCTCCAGGTTGGCCGGGCCGCCGTGGACCAGGTAGGCGAACGCCTGGGTCACGGTGGCGCTGGGCACGGTCGAGGCGGCGGTGAGCTCTGCGTCGGGCACCGCCTCGCCGGAGAACGCCAGCAGCGGCACCCCCCGGCGGACGCACTCCGCCCGCAGGCGGTCGAATCCGTCCTGCCAGGCCCGCCGGCCCCCGAGCAGGCGGACCAGTACGCAGGTGACCCCGTCCAGATCACCGATCGGGTCGGGGGCCCAGGTGGTCGATGCGGTCACCGCCGGGAACCCCTCGGGTAGCGCCTCGACCGCGCTGCGAAGGGCCAGGATCTCGGTGTCGGTGCTCAGGATGGTGTGGATGCGCCCGGTCGAGGTGACGGCGTCGCCTGCTGACATCCCGCCTACCTCCGTCCGCCGGTGAGAGACGCGGCGGCGACGATCCGGTCCAGGGCGTCGAGGTCCACATGGGCTTCGACCGCGTCGGCCCACCCGTCTATGCGGGCCTGGCGGGCCTGCTCGAACCCGGAGCAGCAGGCGATCCGTTTACCCACCCGCTCAGCCACGATCTGCAATAGCCGATTGCGGAGCGGGTCGCCCTCCAGGAGACCGTGCAGGGTGGTCCCCCACACCACTCCTCCCGCAGGGGTGCGGCCGATCGCACCGTCGGTCCGGCCGTCGTCGAGGTCGATCAGCGGCGGACCGGCCGCCCGCACCACCCCGTGGTGGATCTGGTAACCCCGGGCCGGCTGGCCGAACGCCGTTCCTTCCCGCCAGCGGGTGACCTTGTCGGGCCCGAACCGGGTGGACGCGTCGAGCAGTCCGAGACCCCCCGTGGTGGGGAGGTCGGACTCGACCGCCTCCGGGTCGTCTATGCGGGCGCCGAGCATCTGGTAGCCGGCGCACACGCCGAGCACCGTGCCCCTGAGCGCGGCGATGGCCCGGTCCAGGCCCCGCTCCCGCAGCCACCGCAGGTCGGCGACGGTCGACTTCGAGCCGGGCAGGATGAGCAGGTCGGGTTGGCCGACCAACCGGGGATCGTCCACCCAGCGCAGGGCGACGCCCGGTTCGAGCCGCAAGGGGTCGATGTCTGTGAAGTTGGCGATCCGGGGCAGGCGGACCACCGCCACGTCCAGCAGGTCGGACCCGGCGGCGGACCGGTCAGGGAGCGGCTCACTCAGCGGCCGCTCCAGAGCGAGGGAATCCTCGCTGTCGATCTCGGGTCCTCCCCGCCAGGGCAGCACCCCGATGGTCGGCACCCCACAGCGGATATCCAGCAT
>JAKAXN010000500.1 GCA_021816565.1 Actinomycetes bacterium | reverse complement strand
TCGCTTACGCCGACGAGATCCTGAGAGGCGTCGCCGACCGGATGGCAGCCTCCGGCTTCGGGGTGCTGCCGGTCGTGGAGCGATCCGACCCCGACCACCTCATCGGGATCGTCACGCAGTTCGATCTGCTCGACGCCCGCCAGAAGCTGCTCGAGGAGGAGCGGCGGGCCGAGAGGATCCTCACCCTGAGGCGGGTTCGCTGAGCCCTCCGCCGGTCAGGCAACTCCGCCGGTCAGGCGATTCCAGCGGTCAGGGGAAGCCGGCGGAGCTTTCGATCCCGGCTTCGACCAGAGGGGGGTCCGGCGCCGGGCCGGGCCCGGCCGCGTCCTCCGGTACCACGGTGATCGACCCCTTGGCCTCGTAGAGGATGTAGCGCAGGCCGTCCAGGCTGAAGATGCCCTTCTGGCGCAGGTGCGAGTACAGGTCGTTGTCGGTCAGGCCGCAGCGCCGCAGCTCCTTGCGCCGTATCCGGCCGTGGGCCACGAGTACCCGGACCCGGTGATCGGAAAGCTTGCCGAGGAGCGGGCTGAACCGCAGCAGGCTGGCGCCACGGTGCACCGCCACCAGGACGACGAGGGCCACCGCTCCGGTGGCGTAGGACTGGGAGCCGGCTATGGCCGTGCGCCCGATGATGGCGCCCATGGCCACCGCAGTGGCGAAGTCGATGATGGTCCACTGGGCCAGTGTCCGGCGCTCACCCACGCGGAGGGCGAACAGCGCAGTGGCGTACATCAACGCCGCCTTGCCCGCCACCGCCCCGAGATGGGGCCAGCTGCCGGTAAGCCATGACATTCCTTCACCGGTTGTTCCCGCCGCGGGACCGCTCTAATCCGCGCGGCCAGCCCCGGCCGGCGGTCAATGCCGGGGTTCGGCCGGTGGCGGCGTGGAAGGATCTGGCCATGGTGACTGCGGATGTCCTGGTGGATGCATACGGACGGATCCGGGAGGAGGTGGCGGGCGTCCTCGACGGCATCTCCCCTGCGGCCCTGATCTGGCGCCCGGACCCCGGAGCCAACACCATCGCCTGGCTGATCTGGCATCTCACCCGGGTGCAGGACGACCACCTGGCCGGCGCATTCGGTGGCGGCCAGGTGTGGCAGGAGCAGGGCTGGATGGAACGCTTCGGTCTGCCGTTCGGACCCGACGCCACCGGCTATGGTCACAGCCCCGCCGAGGTCGGGCAGGTCCGCAGCGACGCCGCCCTGCTCGGCGGGTACCACGAGGCGGTGGCCGGGCGCAGCGTGGAGCTTCTGGCCGACATCACCGGCGCCGACCTGGAGCGGGTGGTCGACGAGCGGTGGGACCCGCCCGTGACCCTCGCCGTCCGGCTGGTCAGCGTCATCGCCGACGACCTGCAGCACGTCGGTCAGGCGGCCTACGTGAAGGGCATGACGGGGCGGGCCGGGGTCGCAGGGATCTGACCCCGCCCGGCCCACCGGCTGTGTCGGATCTCTCCCGTGCCGGCCGGATGGCTCCACTGAGCGCTGGGTAACCACCCGGTGGGTGAGAAGTCGCGGCCGGACGGCCGCTCGACACGCGAGGAGGTCCCACCCCTGGCCCGGCACCGCAGAACCTGCATACCCACAGTCGTGCACCATCGCCCGGAGGGGCGCCCGTGAGCCCGCAGACCGCCGGTTTCGTCGCCGGGGCGGTCCTGCTCGCACTGGTGGCCCACACGGTCGTGGTCGTGGCGTTGAGGAGGTGGGGGTGCCGGGCTCCGGGGCACGTGCTGCGGAAGTCCCTGATCGGAAACATGTCCGGGCCTACGCGCATCATCGTGCCCCTCGTTGCTGCCGAGGTGGCCCTCGGCTCGGTCCGGGTCGATCCGCCGCTGGAATCACCACTCCTCCACTGGGTGGGTGTGGCCCTCGTCCTGTCAGTGGCCTTCGCCATCGTGCGGGCCACCTACGTGCTCGACGACCTGATCCTGGGCCGCTACCGGCTCGAGTCGGAGAACAACCTCAAGGCCCGACGGGTGCACACCCAGATCCAGGTGTTCCGCCGGCTGACGGTGGTGGTGGTGGCGGTGGTATCGCTCGCCGTCGTCCTGCTGAGCTTCCGGGCGGTCAGGGCGGCCGGAGCCGGACTGCTGGCCTCCGCCGGCCTGGTCGGCATACTCGCCGGGGTGGCCGCCAAGCCCACTGCCACCAACGTGGTCGCGGGCCTGCAGCTGGCCATCAGCCAGCCCATCCGCGTGGACGACGTGGTTGTGGTGGAGGGGCAGTTCGGTCGGGTAGAGGAGATAGCTCTCACCTACGTGGTCGTCCGGGTCTGGGACCTGCGCCGCCTGGTCGTCCCGGTCTCGTATTTCATACAGAACTCGTTCGAGAACTGGACCCGATCGACCTCGGAGGTCCTCGGGTGGGTGTTCCTCGACGTCGACTACCGGGCGCCGGTGGAGGCCATACGGCAGCGCTTCCACGAGATCCTGGACCGCTCGCCGAACTGGGACCGCCACACCTCGGTCCTCCAGGTCACCGATTCGGGCGAAACGGGGATGCAGCTGCGGGCCCTGATGAGCTCCTTCGACAGTTCGAGGTCCTGGGATCTGCAGTGCGAGGTCCGGGAGAAACTCCTCTCATGGATCCAGGCGGAGCATCCCGAGGCCCTTCCCCGCAGAAGGGCGGTCCTGGTAGCCGAAGACGCCGTTACCCGAACCTCCGACCAGTCCCAGGTATTTAGTGCTAAAGTTGAGACGAGCGGTCACCGACGTCACTGGGACCGGGTCAACAGACAGCCGCGGGAGGCGTTGGATGACATGGATGACCAGTGGTCGCAGACGAGCGGTTCTGACCGCAGTGCCGAAACGGGGTGAGCAGGCCCGCCGGATGCTGGCCGGCCTTCCGGACCAGGAGCGCCTGGCCATCACCATGGCGCTGTACCAGGGCCTGTCCTGCCGGCAGGTGGCGTGGGCCATGCAGCAGCCCGAACCGGCGGTGAAGTGCTGGATCAGCTCCGGGCTCCGCCGGATGCGCAGCCAACTCGACGGCGCGGCGGGGCCGACCCGCCGGACCGCGACCCCGGCCCCCGACCGGACAGACCGGGAACGGGCCCTGCACCTGGTCTGACGTACTGCACCTGGTCTGATTGTGCCGCCGGCGCCACCGGATAGGGTGCCGCTGTGGATGTCGACGATGGACGGCGTCGCATCGGGTTGGACCCCTTCGCCGTGGAGGCTCCCGTCGACCTCGTCCGGAGGTTGCGGGGCCGGCTGGTGGCGCCGGTCACGGTGTGGACGGCCTGCGGACCGGAGGGACGGGCGGTCGGGGTCACAGTATCGTCGATGATGGTGGCCGAGGGCGACCCGGCCCTCGTGATGGGCCTGGTGGGCCCCCTCACGGAGTTCTGGGAGGCGGCCCAAGAGACGAAGCGCTTCATCGTGCACGTCCTCGACGCCGACGCGACGCGCTGGGCCGACCAGTTCGCCGGGCGCTACCCGGGGGATCCGTTCGAGGGGGTGGCGTTGACCCGGACCGCCTGGGGGCCGTCGATCGACCGGGCGACGGTCCGGGCCCGGTGTTCCCTCTCGGGATTTCTCGATGCCGGTTACCAAGTACTGGTCCGTGCCGTCCTGGACGCCGTTGAGATTCCGGCCGA
>JAKAXN010000499.1 GCA_021816565.1 Actinomycetes bacterium | reverse complement strand
GATCTAAACCCACAAGCGGCAGCTCCAGCCCTCAACGCCGCGAGCGACCCGTCGCCGACGGACACCAACCACGATCGGCGCCTGGGCTCGGCACCGCAGGCTGAGCCTCTCTCGAGCCCACAGTGTACGCAGCGAACAATCCCTACCTCTCCTGCCCGGCCGGTCCCGCCGGCATCCATCTTCAGCGCATCTTCAGGCCCCCGGCACCATCCTGTGGGCGGTGGCCTCCCTAGTGAACGTCGACGCGCCTAGCGCAAGCTCCGATGCAGAGGCAGCCGCAGGCACTTCCACGGCGGGCGCGACCTGGCCAGCCACCGTCTGGAAAAGCGCTGCCGCCTTCTTCGTCGGCCTTCTCAGCGCGTACTTCCTCGGGCCCCAGCTTGTCGCCGCAGCGGCGAACTGGCCGCTAGCGGCCTCGCCCAAGTGGCCATGGTTCGTGGTTCTGTGCGCAGCTTCGGTCGCCACGCACGTAGCCGGGGCCGTGACCCTGACCGGGTCCACGATCCGCCCGCTTGGATTCATGACCAACGTAGAAGTGCAGTTCGCTGTCTCGTTCACCAACCGCTTGGCGCCCGCTGGGCTCGGCGGTATGGCCACCGTGGCCCGCTACCTGCGGCGGCGAGGTGCCGATCCCGGCGAGGTCACAGCTGCGCTGGCTCTCCAGTCAGCGGCAGGATTCATCATCCACGCTGTCGCCACCACGGCGGTGCTCGCAGCCGTTTCTCCCCAGCTGCTGACTCGCTGGCGGCCGCCCGCCTACGTGCTGGCCATCGGAGCCGCCGTTATCGCAGCGGCGCTCACCGCTGCCTTGGCGGTGGCAAACAGCCAGGGCCGCCATTGGATCAGCGCTGGTGTGGCTGGCCTACGGGAGGTCCTCGCTGACCGCCGCCGAGCGGTTCTGCTCTTCGCTGGGGCAATGGGAGTGACCGGTTTCTACTCGCTCGCGCTCACAGCATCGTTCTACGCCTTCCACGTCCACATCGCGGTGCTGAGCGCCCTGGCGGTGTTCCTGGCCGCTTCGGTCATCGCCGCCGGCAGCCCAACTCCTGGTGGCCTGGGCGCCGCCGAAGCTGCTCTTGTGTCGGCCGCTGCGGCGCTGGTCGGACAGGCCCCCAGGGTGCTAGAAGCCGTACTGGCCTACCGGCTCGTCACCTACTGGATCCCCTCCATCCCAGGCGTCGCCGCACTCGCCCACCTGCGCCGCCGACACATCCTGTAAGCCTCAACTGGCAGAAGCTGCAGCATTAGAGGGCCGGTACATAACGACGGTCGCCACCCAGCCGGGCGTCGCGCGCGAATCGGCGTGATGCGCTCATGTGGCGATGGCGCATCTGCCCGTGGGGGGCGACATAACGGTCTGCGGGCCCCCGCCGGGTGATGGCACCATGATCTGGTGGACGGCAAGGCAGTACGGGCGATCGTGGGGTCCGGCTACGACCTCGCCGCCGAAGACTTCCGAGCCATCAGGGTTGACGATGGTGGCGATGTCGAGCAACTGGCCGCTCTACTGCCTCGCCTTAGCCCGTCCAGTCGGGTTCTCGATGCCGGCTGCGGCTGTGGGGCTCCTGTCGGCAAGCGCCTACGTGGTGTGTAGTCCGGCCGAAAGCGGACAGTGATTCCGGGGGAATCCGTACATCGGTTCCGGGGGAATCCGGACGAGCGTTCCGGTTGATTCCGGACATGCGTTCCGGCTGATTCCGGACAGCTGAGACCGGGCTTTCCCCGGTGCGGGGGTGGGTGTGTGTCGGGGTCCACCAGTGGGGCACGCGGCCCTTCGACGATGACGAGTTACGTGCTTGTCATTCGAGGAGGAACCGCGTGCCCAGGAGGAAACTACCCGTGCGCAAGATCAACGAGATCCTGAGATTGAGAGCTCAGGGCATGTCCGTCGCCGATATCGCCACCAGTACTGGGGCGGGGAGGACGACGGTGTATGAGTACCTGGCCCGGGCCGAGTCGGCCGGGATCGGCTGGCCGCTGCCCGACGGCCTGGACGAAGAGGCGTTGGAGCAGAAGCTGTTCCCGCCGCCCTCGGCGGAGCTGGCCGCGCGCCGTCCGGTGCCGGACTGGCGGCAGGTGCACCGCGAGCTGAAGAAGACCAAGCACGTCACGTTGCGCCTGATCTGGTTGGAGTGGCGGGAGGACAACCCGGAGGGGTGGGGTTACAGCCAGTTCTGCTGGCACTACCAGCAATGGCTGGCCGGCCAGGACGTGGTCATGCGCCTGTCCTACACCGCCGGGGAGCGGATGTTCGTCGACTTCTCCGGCGACACCATCAGCTGGGTCGATCCCGACACCGGCGAGGCGCACAAAGCCGAGGTGTTCGTGGCGGTGCTGGGCTGTTCGGGCATGTTGTACGCGGAGGCGACCCGCGGTCAGGACCTGGGATCGTGGACCACCGCGCACATGAACGCCTGGGCCGCCTACGGCGGCGTCACGACACTGACCGTGCCGGACAACCTCAAGGCGGGGGTGACCAAGGCCTGCTACTACGACCCGGAGATCAACCCGTCCTACGGGGAGCTGGCCGCCCACTATCAAACGGTCATATTGCCAACTCGCACCTACCGGCCGCGGGATAAGGCTGCGGTCGAAGCCGGCGTTCAGGTGGTCGAGCGGTGGGTTCTGGCCCCGCTGCGCAACCGGCAGTTCTTCTCTCTGGCCGAGCTCAACGAGGCCATCTGTGAGCGGGTGGCGTGGCTGAACGCCCGCCCGTTCCGTGGGGAACCGGCGAGCAGAGCGGACCTGTTCGCCGAGCTGGAACGCCCGGCGCTGCGTCCTCTGCCGGCCCGGCGTTACGAGCTGGCCGCCTGGAAGAAAGTCACCGCGAACATCGACTATCACGTCGAGTTCGACCGCCGCTACTACAGCGTCCCCTACCGGCTGGTCCGCCAGAAACTCGAGGTGCGCGCCACCCGCGACACCATCGAGGTGTACCGGGCCGGCCGGCGGGTCGCCTCTCATGCCCGCGAGTACGGCCGGCGCCGCTACATCACAGACCCCGGGCACATGCCCGCCGCGCACCGGGCGCACGCCGAGTGGACCCCGTCGCGGCTGATCTCCTGGGCGGCCACGGTCAGTCCGGCCACCGCCGGGCTGGTGACCAAGATCCTGGAGAGCAAACCTCATCCCGAGCACGCCTACCGGGCCTGCCTGGGGATCATGAACCTGGCCAAGAAGTACGGGCCCGACCGGGTCGGCGCCGCATGCGAGAGGGCGCTGGTCACCGGGGCGATCAGCTACAGCTCGGTCAAGTCCATCCTGGCCGAAGGCCTCGACCGGCTCCCCCTCAACCAACAACAAACCCTCCCAGTCCCGCCCGCCGCTCATGAGAACCTGCGCGGCGCCGACTACTGGACCGGCGATGGTGGGGCCACCGGCGAGGAGGTGTCGGGCTGATGCTCACCCACCAGACCGTCACCAAACTGTCCGACCTCGGCCTACAAGCCATGGCCGCCACCCTGGCCGACCAGATCGCCACCCCCGGACCGTGGACCGATCTGGCCTTCGAGGACCGCCTCGGCCTGCTCGTCGACCGCGAAGCCGACGCCCGCGACAGCCGGGCCCTCGCCCGCCGACTCAAGACAGCCAAGCTGCGCTACCCCGCCT
>JAKAXN010000498.1 GCA_021816565.1 Actinomycetes bacterium | reverse complement strand
CAACCCCGACGTGGTCTTCGGTCCGGGAGCCATCGCCGAGATGCGGGCCGTGATGGACCGCCACCCCCGGGCCGGCTGGGTGGTCCCCCGGCTGGTGCTCGAGGACGGCTCCCCCCAGACCAGCGCCGGGGACCTGCCCCGGCTGCGCGACGGCCTCCTCGGCCGGCAGGCCAGCCGGCGGCGCAGCGAGGGCCGGCCCGGCGGGTTCTGGTGGGACGGCTGGGCCCACGACGAGGAGCGCCCCATCGGGCGCGGCCACGAGGCGGCCTACCTGGTGCGCCGGGAGGCGGTGAGCCAGGTCGGCCCGCAGGACGAACGCTACGTGCTGGACTGGGAGGGGTTCGACTGGACGGCGCGCTTTCGCGCCGCCGGCTGGGAGACGTGGCTGGCGCCGGGAGCCGAGGTGTGCCACCTGGGCGGCGACAGCGTCCGCCAGGTGCCGCTGCGCTGGATCGCCTCGCACCACCGGGGAATGTACCTGTACTTCTCCGACCGGATGCACCCGGCGTGGCGGCCGCTGCTGGCCGCCGCCTTCGCCGCCCGGGCGGCGGCCAAGGCGGGCGGCGCCCTGGCCGGCCTACCGCTCTACCAGTGGGCCCACGCGGCCCGGCGGGGATCGCAGCGGCCCACCTGAGGACCGGTGGTGCGTCAGCCCTCGCGCAGGGTCTCGGCCGCTCCGAGGTCCACCACGCCGGGCAGCGTCTCACCCCGGAACAGACCGGCGGTGGGGCCTATACCCCACAGGGCGTGGTCGGCCATCAGCACCGCCGCGGCGGTGTAGGTGGTCCGCTCCCCGCCCGGGTAGCGCACGCACTGCGGGTGGACACACCCGGTCCAGTAGGCGCCGGTGTCCTCGCGCATGTGCCGGGTGGAGGTCAGAAGCTCCACCGCCCGGTCCCGCAGTCCGATGGCGTCGAGGGCCATGGCGCACTCGGCCGTCTCGGCGGCGGTCACCCACGGCTGGTCGGACACGCAGCGCACGCCCACCCCGTCGAGCACGAACTCCGACCAGCGGGCCTCGATGCGCTGCTCCGCCTCGGGGCCCTGCACCGCCCCGCTCAGGATCGGGTAGTACCAGTCCATGGCCCACCGGTGCTTGGGGGCGAAGTCATCGGGCCGGTGCAGGATGGCCTCGGCCACCCGGTCGGCGGCCAGCTCCCACTCCGGCCGCTCCATGCCCAGCCGCTCGGCCACGGCCACGGCGCAGCGCAGGCTGTGGTGGATCGAGGCGGTGGAGGTCAGAAGGGGGTAGCGGGAGATGTGGCCGTCGGGATCCATGGACCAGGCGATGGCCCCGCCGGGCAGTTGCAGGTGCAGGACGAAGGCGATGGCCGCGTCGACCGCCGGCCACATCTCCTCGAGGAACCCCGAGTCGCCGGTGGCCAGGTAGTGCCACCAGACGCCGGCGGCCACGTAGGCCCCGACGTTGGGGTCCCGGCGGGGGTCCTCCACACCGTCGGCCAGGTAGTAGCGGCACCAGGACCCGTCCGGGAGCTGGCTGGCCGCCAGCCACTCGAAGGCCCTCTCCGACTCCGCCCGCCGGCCGGCCACGACCAGGGCCATGGCCGCCTCGGTGTGGTTCCACGGGTCGGCGTGACCGCCGTGGAACCACGGGATCATGCCGTTGGCGAGCTGCACCGACGCGATCCACTCCGCGGTGCCGCGGACCTCGCTGGCGCTGAGCGGGCCTCCCTTGGTGAAGCGGTTGGAGTTCACTCCGGCTTCCTGAAGTACACGATGACGCTCTTGCCCATGACCGGGTTGAGCACGGCCTCGGGGACGCGGGTGAACGCGGTGTGGGCCGTGATGTCCCACACCAGCATCCGGTGGTAGGCCCGCACCAGCGGATGGTCGTCGCGGTCCACCCCGACGGCGGCCCGCAGCCACCAGTAGGGGCTGTGCAGGGCGTGGGCGTGATGGGATCCGTAGGGCACCAGGCCGGCCTCGCGCACCCTGGACTCCAGCGCCGAGCGTCGGTAGATGCGGATGTGACCACCGGGCTTGTCGTGGTACTCGTCGGATATGGCCCACGTCACCAGCTCGGGCCACCACCGGGGAACGGTGACCGCCATGGTCCCGCCCGGCCGCAGCACCCGGGCCAGCTCGGAGATGGCCGGGCGGTCCCCGGGGATGTGCTCCAGGACCTCGGCGGCGATGATGCGGTCGAAGGCGCCGTCGGGAAACGGAAGTGACAGGGCGTTGCCGACCAGAGCCGTACCGCGCCCGCCGCTGGCCGCCACCTGGGGGTCCTCGTCGGAGAGGCCCTTCATCATCCAGGACACGTCTTTCACCTCGGCCGGGTCGGCATCGAGGGCGGTCACGACCGCACCCCGGCGGATGGCCTCGAAGGCGTGGCGGCCGGCCCCGGCGCCGAGGTCCAGCAGGCGGTCGCCCGGCTCCACCCCCAGCTTCTCGTAGCGGACGGTCAGCACGCCGCCGGGTTCCTCCGGGCGTGGTCCTCGATGACCCAGCGGTAGTGATCGGCGGTGGCCGCGGCGCACGCCTGCCAGGTGAAGCGCTCCAGCACCCGTCGCCGGCCGTTGTCGGCCAGCCGGGCCGCCAGCTCGGGGTCGCCGAGCACCGACTCGATGGCCTGGGCCAGCGCCCCCGGGTCACCGGGCGGCACCAGCATGCCGGTCACGCCGTCGTCGCCCACGACCTCCGGCAGGGCGCCACCGGTCGTGGCGATGAGGGGCACCCCGCAGGCCATGGACTCGACCGCCGGCAGCGAGAAGCCCTCGTAGAGGGACGGCACCACGGCCACGCTGGCCTCGGCGTACAGCTCGATCATGCGCTCGTCCGACACTCCCGACTCGAACGTGACGGCGTCGCCTATGCCGAGGCGCTCGATGGCGGCGGCCACCGGGCTCTCGCCGCGCAGCTTGCCCACCACCACCAGGTGGGCCTCCGGGCGTTCGGTTCGCACCTTGGCCACGGCCTCCACCAGCGGGAGGAGCCCCTTGAACGGCACGTCGGCGCTGGCCGTGGTCATGATCCGCCCGGGGACCCGGGGGATCTCCGGCCGGGGCCGGAAGCGGTTCTGGTCCACCCCGATGGGCACCACCTCGAGCTGCTGCGGGGCCAGCCCGTACTGCTCGACGATGTCGCGCTTCGACGACGAGGAGACGGTGAGGATCCGGGGCACCTGGCGGGCCACCTTCATCTGCATCCCCAGGAACCCGTACCAGCGGCGCAGGGTCATCCGGCGGCGCCAGTTCGGGGCGTGCTCCAGGTCCAGGGTCCGGTCCACGGTGATGGGATGGTGGCAGGTCCCGAGCAGCGGCAGGCCGTCCTTCATCACACCCAGCAGGCCGGTGCCGAAAGTCTGGTTGTCGTGGACCACGTCGAACTGGCCCGGCCGGGCCGCCAGCTCCCGGCGCACCCGCCAGCTGAACGTGCGGGGCTCGGGGAAGCCGGCGGTGCACATCAGGGCGAACTCGGCCACGTCGATGCGGGACCGGAACTCCCGGGGGTGGGGTATGCGGAACGGGTCGTCCGGCCGGTACAGGTCCAGGCTCGGGACCGGCACCCACCCCACCCCGTCGTCTAAGACCGGCCAGGGCTGGCCGGCGAACACCGTCACCTGATGACCCAACTCCACGAGTTCCCG
>JAKAXN010000497.1 GCA_021816565.1 Actinomycetes bacterium | reverse complement strand
GGCCGTGCTGAAGGCGTTCGTGGGCCGCCACGGCGGGGCCGTGTGCACGTCCTCCAACGCCCGCAAGGTGCTGACCTGGGCCCTCGAGCAGAAGGGCCCGGGCGCCAAGATCCTGTTCTTCCCGGACCAGCACCTGGGCCGCAACACGGCCTTCCAGCTGGGCTACCCGGCGTCGGAGATGGCGGTGTGGGACCCCCGCCGGGACCTGGGCGGCCTGGACGAGGCCACCGTCAAGAGCGCCCGCTTCCTGCTGTGGAAGGGTCACTGCTCGGTCCATCAGCGGTTCCGGCCCGAGCACGTGGAGGCGTTCCGGGCCCAGCACCCCGACGGGGTGGTCATCGCCCACCCGGAGTGCAGCCACGAGGTGGTGGAGCTGGCTGACCAGGCCGGCAGCACCGACTTCATCATCTCCGCGGTCGACGCCGCCGCGCCCGGTTCTGTCATCGCGGTCGCCACCGAGATCCATCTGGTCCAGCGGCTGGCGGCCGAGCATCCCCATCTCACCGTGGTCTCGCTGGACCCGCTGATCTGCCCCTGCTCGACCATGTTCCGCATCGACGCCGCCCACCTGGCGTGGGTGCTCGAGGAGCTCGTCGCCGGCCGGGTGGTCAACCGGATCACCGTCGACGACGCCACCGCGGAGTGGGCCCGGGTGGCCCTCCAGCGGATGCTCGACATCAGCTGAAGCCTGCGGCCGGGCCCGGTCAGTTATGCCCGGGCCGACCGTACCCTGGCCGGCATGTCCGCAGTGCTGCCGGCCCGCCGCCGGGACACCGGCGCCCGAGCCCCCGAACCCCGGCCCCCCCGCCTCGAGCCGGTGGCCGGGCGCCCCCCGGTCCTGGTGCAGCAGTGGGCCGAGATCGTGTGGATCCACTGGCGGGTCGACCCCGCCGACGTGCAGGCCCTGCTGCCCCCGGCGCTTCGCGTCGACACCTTCGACGGGTCGGCCTGGGTCGGGCTGGTCCCGTTCGAGATGCGCGACCTGCGCCCCGTGATCGCCGGCCGGGTCCTGCCGGCCGTGGGGTCCACGCGCAGCTTCAGCGAGGTCAACGTCCGGACCTACGTGACCGGCCCGGCCGGCCCGGGGGTGTGGTTCCACTCCCTCGACGCCACCAGCCGCCTGGCCGTCGGCGTGGCCCGGAGCCTGTGGTCCCTGCCCTACCGGTACGCCGCGGTGGATCGGAAGCTCGGGCCGCAGCGGCGCTGGTGGTCCGTGGCCCGCCCGGACGGCACCGCCGGCAGGGCCGGGGTGACGCTCGGCCCGGCGGTGGCCACCACCCCCCTCGATGCCTTCCTCACCGCCCGGTTCCGGCTGTACGCGCCGCTCACCAGGAGCCGGCTGCTCACCGCTCCGGTCCGCCACGACGAGTGGTCGCTGCTGCGGGCCGGGATCGACGACCTGGATCCGGGCCTGGTCGGGGCCGCCGGCTACCGGCTCGGGGCCCGGGGCGCCTCGCCGGACCATGTTGTGGCCGGACGGCCGGTCGACGTGGCCGTCGGCCTGCCCTCGCTGCTCCCCGCCTGACCGCCGAGCGGCGGCGCCCACCGCAGGATCCGGCCGGCGGGCCCGTGGCTCAGAGCAGCGGGGCCAGGAACCGCCCGGTGTGGCTCCCGGCGGTCTTGGCCACCGTCTCGGGGCTGCCCTCCACCACCACCCGGCCTCCCCCGCTGCCCCCCTCGGGGCCGAGGTCGATGATCCAGTCGGCGGTCTTGATCACGTCGAGGTTGTGCTCGATGACCAGCACGGTGTTGCCCTGGTCGACCAGCCGGGACAGGACACCGAGCAGCTTGCGGATGTCCTCGAAGTGCAGTCCGGTGGTGGGCTCGTCGAGCACGTAGATGGTGTGGCCGGTGGAGCGCTTGGACAGCTCGCTGGCCAGCTTGATCCGCTGCGCCTCCCCGCCCGACAGGGTGGGCGCCGGCTGGCCCAGGCGCACGTAGCCGAGGCCCACGTCCACCAGGGTCTGCATGTGGCGGGCGATGGGCGGCTGGTTGGCGAAGAACTCGAGGGCCTCCTCGCAGGGCAGCTCGAGCACCTCGGAGATGTTCTTGCCCTTGAAGGTGATGTCGAGGGTGTCGCGGTTGTACCGGGCCCCCTTGCACACCTCGCACGGGACGTAGACGTCGGGCAGGAAGTGCATCTCGATCTTGATGGTCCCGTCGCCGGAGCAGGCCTCGCACCGGCCGCCCTTGACGTTGAACGAGAACCGCCCCGGCAGGTAGCCCCGCACCTTGGCCTCGGTCGTGGTGGAGAACAGCTTCCGGATGTGGTCGAACACCCCGGTGTAGGTCGCCGGGTTGGAGCGGGGGGTCCGCCCGATCGGGGACTGGTCGATGCTGATGACCTTGTCGACCTGATCGATGCCCTCCACCCGGGTGTGACGGCCGGGGACCTCCTTGGACCGGTAGATCTTCTGCATGAGGGACCGCAGCAGGATGTCGTTGACGAGGGTGGACTTCCCCGACCCCGACACGCCGGTCACCGCGACCATGCAGCCGAGGGGGAACTCCACGTCGATGCCCTTGAGGTTGTGCTCGCGGGCGCCCTTGACCCTGATGCAGCCCTTGGGCTCCCGCCGCATGGCCGGCACCGGGATGGTGCGCTTCCTGGTCAGGTACAGGCCGGTCAGGGAGTCCTTGGACTTGAGCAGATCCGCCACCGGGCCCGAGACCACCACCGACCCGCCGTGCTCGCCGGCGCCGGGCCCGATGTCCACCACGTGGTCGGCGACGCGGATGGTGTCCTCGTCGTGCTCCACCACGATCACCGTGTTGCCGAGGTCGCGGAGGCGGACGAGGGTCTCGATCAGCTTGTGGTTGTCCCTCTGGTGCAGGCCGATGGACGGCTCGTCGAGCACGTAGAGCACCCCGACCAGGCCGCTGCCGATCTGCGACGCCAGGCGGATGCGCTGGGCCTCGCCCCCGGCCAGGGTCCCGGCGGACCGGTTGAGGCTCAGGTAGTCGAGACCGACGTCGAGCAGGAACTGCATCCGGGCCCGGATCTCCTTGAGCACCCGGTCGGCGATCAGGTGGTCCCGCTCGGACAGCTCCAGCGCGCCGATCACCGAGGTGGCGTCGCCGAGGGACAGGTTGCACAGCTCGAACAGGTTGCGGCCGGCCACCGTCACGGCCAGGCTCTCAGGCTTGAGGCGGGCCCCTCCGCAGACCGGGCAGGGCACCTCGCGCATGTACCCCTCGATGGTCTCGCGGGCGTAGTCGGAGTCCGCCTCGGAGTGCCGGCGGGCCAGCCAGGGGACCACGCCCTCGTAGTGGGTGTCGTAGGACCGCACCCGGCCGTAGCGGTTGCGGTACTGCACGTGGACCTTCTTGGTGGCGGAGCCGAACAGGACGGTGCGCTGCTCCGCCTTCTTGAGCTTCTTCCACGGGGTCGCCGTGGAGAACCCGCCGGCCTCGGCCACCGCCTCCAGCACCCGGGAGAAGTACTCGGTGCGGTTGCCCGACCACGGGGCAATGGCCCCGTCCGCGATGGACAGGTCGGGGTCGCGGACCACCAGTTCGGGGTCCACCTCGAACTTGGTGCCCAGGCCGTCGCAGTGGGGGCAGGCGCCGTAGGGGGAGTTGAAGCTGAAGTTGCGGGGGGCCAGCTCGT
>JAKAXN010000057.1 GCA_021816565.1 Actinomycetes bacterium | reverse complement strand
AACACCTGCATCGCCACCATGCGCACCGAGGAGCTGCTCGAGGAATCGCAGCGTCTCACCCGGGAGCTGCAGCAGCAGTCGGTGGAGCTGCAGAGCCAGCAGGAGGAACTGCGCATGTCGAACGCCGAGCTGGAGTCCCAGGCGGCCTCCCTGAAGGCGTCCGAGGAGCTGCTCCAGCAACAGCAGGAGGAGCTGCAGCAGACCAACGAGGAGCTGCAGGAGAAGGCCCGCCTGCTGGCCGAGCAGAACTCCTCCATCGAGGTGAAGAACCGCGAGATCGAGATGGCCCGCCTCGGCCTCGAGGAGAAGGCCCAGCAGCTGGCCCTGTCGTCGAAGTACAAGTCCGAGTTCCTGGCCAACATGAGCCACGAGCTGCGGACCCCGCTCAACTCGCTGCTGATCCTGGCCAAGCTGCTCTCCGACAACGACCAGGGGAACCTGGACGAACGCCAGGTCGAGTTCGCCCGGACCATCCACCACGCCGGCAGCGACCTCCTCGAGCTCATCAACGACATCCTGGACCTGTCCAAGGTCGAGGCCGGCAAGATGGACGTGGTGGCCGCGCCGGTTGCGCTGGCGGAGGTGGCCGAGCGGGTCCGCCAGAACTTCGGCCCGCTGGCTTCGGAGAAGGGACTGGCCCTCGAGATAGACCTGGCAGCCGGAACGGCCGAGTCGATGGTCACCGACGAGCAGCGCCTGCACCAGATCCTGAAGAACCTCATGTCGAACGCCGTCAAGTTCACCGAGAAGGGCACGGTGCGCCTGGCCGTCTCGGAGGCCCCGGCCGACATGCGCTACGCCCACCCGGCTCTCAGCTCGGCCCGGTCGGTGCTGGCGTTCACCGTCTCCGACACCGGGGTCGGTATACCGGCCGACAAGCTGCGCCTGGTGTTCGAGGCGTTCCAGCAGGCCGACGGCACGACCAGCCGCCGCTACGGTGGCACCGGGCTGGGGCTGTCCATCAGCCGGGAGATCGCCCGCCTGCTGGGCGGCGAGATCCGGGTGGAGAGCACCGTCGGGCAGGGATCCACCTTCACGCTGTTCCTGCCCGGGACCTACTCGCCCGAACCGGGGACCACCGGCGGGTCGTCCCCGGACCGGGACCTCTCCTCCGACGACCGGGCGGTCGGCGGCCCGGTCCGGGCGGACGCCGCGCCGGTGGATGCGGAAACGACGACGCCGGTGGTGCCGGTCGACCCCGACCACCTGACGTCGCTGCCCGGGGATCCGCCCGACGACCGGGGGGACCTGAGCCCCGGCGACCGGGTCATGCTGGTGGTGAGCGGGGACAGCGCGCTGGCCCGCGACGCGCTGGACCTGTCGCGCTCCAACGGCTTCAAGGTGGTGGCCACCACCCGGGCCGGCACGGCGGTGTCGCTGGCCCGGGAACACCGCCCGGACAGCATCCTGCTCGACACCGAGCTGCCCTACGCCGAGGGCAGTGCCCTCCTGGCCCACTTCAAGGCCGACGCCGACCTGCGCCACATACCGGTCCACGTCCTGTCCGGCCCGGACCGGCGCCAGGACACCCTCCGGCTGGGGGCCTTCGGCTTCAGCGCCAAACCGGTCGGCCGGGCCGAGCTGACCGAGGCCATCACCGGCCTGGCCGGCTTCGTGGACCGGCCCACCCGCACGGTCCTGGTGGTGGAGGACGACGAGACGGAACGCCAGGCCGTCTCCGCCCTGCTGGGGGCGGGGGACGGGGTGGAGGTGGTCACCGCCGCCGACGTGGAGGAGGCGGAGGTCGCGCTGCGTGACCGGACCGTGGACTGCCTGGTGCTGGATCTGAAGCTGCCCCGCTCCAGCGGGTTCGCCCTCCTCGAGAGGCTGAAGTCCGATGACCGGCTCAGCCGGATCCCGGTGATCGTCTACACCGGCAAGGACCTGACCAGGCGGGAGGAGACCCGGCTGTCCAAGTACGCCGAGACCATCATCGTCAAAGACGCCCGTTCACCCGAGCGGCTCCTGGCGGAGACCACGCTGTTCCTGCACCAGCCGCCCAGCCGGCTACCGCAGGACCAGCGACTGCTGCTGGAACAGCTCCACACCGGTACCGAGGTGCTCGGTGGCAAGCGGGTGCTGATCGTCGACGACGACGTGCGCAACGTCTTCGCCCTCACCAGCGTCCTGGAGCGCCACGGCATGCAGGTGCTCTTCGCCGAGAACGGCCGGGAGGGCCTGGCCGCGCTCGAGTCCCACCCGGAGACCGACATCGTCTTGATGGACATCATGATGCCGGAGATGGACGGCTACGAGACCATGGCCGCCATCCGCCAGGTGCCGGCCCTGCGCAAGCTGCCCATCATCGCCCTGACGGCCAAGGCCATGAAGGGCGACCGGGAGAAGAGCATCGAGGCCGGGGCGTCGGACTACATCACCAAACCGGTCGACGTCGGCCAGCTGGTCTCGCTCATGCGGGTCTGGCTCTACTCCTAGACGGTGACCCGCGACGCGGTCCAGGACCTGGAGCTGCGACTCCTGCTGGAGGGCATCTACCAGCAGTACGGATACGACTTCCGGGGCTACGCCCGCAGCTCGATCCGCCGCCGGGTGTGGCGACGGATCGCCGAGGAGAATCTGCAGACCATATCCGGCCTCCAGGAGCGGATCCTCCACGACCCTGGCTGCATGGAGAGGCTGCTGCTGGACCTGTCGGTGAACGTCACCAGCATGTTCAGGGACCCCAGCTTCTTCCGGGCCCTGCGGGAAAAGGTCCTGCCGGTGCTGCGCACCTACCCCTTCGTCCGGGTCTGGAACGCCGGGTGCTCCAGCGGCGAGGAGACCATGTCGCTGGCCATCCTGCTGGCCGAGGAGGGCCTGGCCGACCGGATGCGCATCTACGCCACCGACATCAACGTGGAGGTCCTGGAGCGGGCCCGGAGCGGGGTGTTCCCCCTCGACCGCATGCGCGAGTACACGTCCAACTACATCTCCGCCGGGGGCCGGGCGGCATTCTCGGACTACTACAAGACCTACGGGGACGCCGCGCAGTTCGCTGCGGAGCTGACCGACGGCATCGTGTTCGCCCAGCACAACCTGGTATCGGACTCCGATTTCAACGAGTTCCACCTGATCGTCTGCCGGAACGTCATGATCTACTTCGACCGCCCGCTGCAGGACCGGGTGACCGGGCTGCTGCACCGCAGCCTCGTCCGCTTCGGCGTGCTGGCCCTGGGCCAGAAGGAGTCGATGCGCTTCACCGCCCACGCCGCCGACTTCGAGGAGCTCGACGCCCGGGAGAAGATCTACCGGAGGGTCCGGTGAGGCGCCCTTCACTGGTCGCGGTGGGAGCGTCGTGGGGAGGCCTGGAGGCTCTCGGTCAGCTCTTCTCCCGGCTACGGCCCGACTTCGCGGCGCCGGTGGCGGTGGTGCAGCACCGCCACGCCGACACCGGCCCAGGGGCCATGGTCGGCTACCTGGCGGCCCGCAGCCCGCTGCGCATCGTGGAGGCCGAGGACAAGGAGAGCCTGCTCCCGGGCCACGTGTACCTCGCTCCGCCCGACTACCACCTCCTGATCGACGGGGATTTCCTCGCCCTGTCGCTGGAGGCGCCCGTGGCCTACAGTCGCCCCTCGGTGGATGTGCTGTTCGAGAGCGCCGCGGACTGCTTCGGCCCGGGTCTGGTCGCCGTGGTGCTGACCGGGGCGAACGCCGACGGGAGCAGAGGGGCGGCGAAGGTCCGCGACGCCGGGGGCCGGGTGCTGGTGCAGGACCCGGAGGAGGCCGAGCGGCCCGAGATGCCGCGGGCGGCCATCGCCACCGGCGCGGTCGACGAGGTCCTGGGCCTGGCCGCCCTGGCCGCCCGGTTGAATGATCTGGACGCATGCCGGTGAGCCCGGGGCCCGACGGCCGGATGACCCTCCCCGGGACGGCCAGCGAGGCCACCCTCCTGCTGGTCGACGACCGGCCGGCCAACCTGCAGGCGCTGGAAGCGGCGCTCGAACCGCTGGGTCACCGGCTGATCTCGGTGACGAGCGGGGAGAAGGCCCTGAAGCGGCTGCTGCGCGACCAGGTGTCGGTGATCCTGCTCGACGTGCAGATGCCGGGAATGGACGGGCTGGAGACGGCCCGCCGGATCAAGGAGCGGGAGCGGACCTCCGACATCCCGATCATCTTCCTCTCCGCGTTGTCGACCCAGGCCGGCCACGCTCTCGAGGGCTTCACCACCGGCGCCGTCGACTACGTCACCAAACCGGTGGACCCGGCGCTACTGCGGGCCAAGGTTCAGGTGTTCGTGGATCTGGCCCAGAAGAACGCCCTTCTCCGCCAGCAGAGCGACCTGCTGTCGCGCCGGCTGGAGGAACACTACGCAACCGAGGCCCGCCACCTCCGCAAGCTCGCCGATGCGGCGCTGGCCATCAATTCGACGCTGTCGCTCGACGAGATGCTGCAGGTCATCAACGACAGTGCCCGCCAGATCATCGGCGCGCACGAGGCGGAGACGGTGATCACCACCAGACCCGACCTCGGCTCGCCGGAGAGGTCCCGCTCCTATTCGGACAAGTACGCGGCGTGGGCCGCGGAGGGCCGGCACACCGATCTCTCCCCCGTCTACGACTTCGTGCTCGACGACGCCTCGGTCGTGCGTATGACCAAACGGGAGATCGAGCGCAGCCTCTCCAGCCGGGGGCTCACGGGCGTGGCCCCGGGACATCCCTTCCTGGAGGGGTGGCTGGCCGTGCCTCTTGTCAGTCGGGAAGACCGGACCCTGGGTCTCATCCAGGTGGCCGACAAGGTCCAGGGCGACTTCACCGCCGACGACGAGGTGGTGCTGCTGCAACTGGCCCAGCTGGCGGCGGTGGCCATAGGCAACGCCGAGCGCTACGCCCAGGAGCATCTGATCGCCGAGACCCTGCAGCGTTCGATGCTGCCGTCGGCGCTGCCGAAGGTGGTGGGCCTGTCCCTGGGTGCCCGGTACGTGGCCGGCGGCGGCGGCACCCAGGTGGGCGGCGACTGGTACGACACCGTGGTGATGGAGGACGGTCGGGTGATGATGGCCGTCGGTGACGTCGTGGGCAGAGGCCCGCGCGCCGCCGCAGTGATGGGCCAGCTCCGGACGGCCATGCGGGCCTACGCCCTCCAGCAGCTGCCGGCGACGGTGCTGATGCGCAGCCTGGACCTGCTTCTGCAGGACGTCAGCGGCAGTGCGATCGCCACCGCCGCGTGTTTGATGCTGGACCCGGCCAGCGGTTCGGTGGAACTGGTGCTGGCCGGGCATCCGCCGCCGCTGGTGGTGCGACCGGACGGAACTACCCGGTACCTGACGGCCGATCCGCACTCCCCGATGGGAGTGCGGGACGTCCCCATCTACCTGTCGACCCTGACCACCCTGGAACCGGGATCGACCCTTCTGATCTTCACCGACGGTCTGGTGGAATCGCGCACCCGGCCGGTGGGGGACGGCCTGGAGAAACTGGCTCAGTCACTGAATGAGACGCCCGGGCCCATGGACGTCGAGCAGCTGTGCGACTTCTGCCTCACGTCGATGCTGGCCGGCAGCCACGACGACGACGTGGCACTGCTGGTCGCCCGTTTGGACTGCTGAGCGGATTGCAGAGCCCAAACGGGAACCCGACGACCCGTTTGATGGCATTTGAAGGACACATTCCGACGCCCGACGTCTTTTAGTTCCTACAGTGGATGGGGTACTTCCCCCTACGTAGGAGCAGACATGGCAGCCAAGCTGATAGTTACGACGGCCAAGGGCGGGAGCCGGATCACGCTGGTGGGTACCAGCGGCACCGAGCTTCTCTCGTCCAAGGTGTTCGCCGAGCCGCGGGCCAAGGGCGCCACGCTGCGATCCCTGAAGGGACTCCTGGGCGACGACGTGGTCGTCGAGGACCAGACGCTGAGCGCCGGGCGCCGATCCGCTCCTGCCGAGCCGACACCGGCGGCCCCCTCCCGGAGGAAGGGCGCGTCCGTCGCGGACAACGGGGCGGCCCCGGCTGCGACGGCGGCCCCGGCCCGCAGGCAGAAGGCCGCGACGCCCAAGCCGGCGGCTACCAGCAGGACCGCGGCGGCCAAGGCCCCGGCTGCCGCCAAGACCCCGGCCGCGGCCAGGAAGGTCGCCACCACCAAGGCCCCGGCTGCGGCCAGGAAGCCCGCTGCGGCCGCCAAGACACCCGCGGCGACGGCCACCGGTGCCGCAGCCCGCAAGACGTCTCCGGCCAAGCGGGCGGTGGGCCGCAAGACGGCCAAGAAGTAACCGGAGGGCGCCGGGGGGGCGCCCCTCTCAGGAGCGGCGGTCCGACACCAGATCCAGAGCACCGAGGAACGCCGCCGCCCAGTGGTGAACGTCCTCCTCGAAGACCCGGCGGCGCATGGCCCGCATACGCCTGGCGGTCCCGGCCCTCGGTTCGCTGACCGCCCGGCAGATGGCCTCCTTGGTGCCGTCTATGTCCCACGGGTTGACCAGATGGGCCTGGCGCAGATCGTCGGCAGCGCCGGTGAACTCCGACAGCACCAGAGCGCCCCGCTCGTCGTGACGGCAGGCCACGTACTCCTTGGCCACCAGGTTCATCCCGTCACGCAGCGGGGTGACCAGCATCACGTCGGCGGCCAGGTACAGCGCCGCCATCTCCTCGCGCGGGAACGACTGGTGCAGGTAGTGGATGGCCGGGTGGCCGACCCGGCCGTGGTCACCGTTGATCCTGCCGACCACGCCCTCGACCTCCTCGCGCACGACCTGGTACTCGCTGATCCTCTCCCGGCTGGGGCTGGCCACCTGCACCAGCACCACGTTGGGGGTCTGCAACTCCCCCTCGTCGAGCAGCTCCCCGAAGGCCCGCAGCCGGTGCAGGATGCCCTTGGTGTAGTCGAGGCGGTCGACACCGAGCATGACCACGTCGGGGTCCCCCAGCTCGGCCCTGATCTGCCGGGCCCGGGCCTGTATCTCCGGGCTGCGGGCCAGCTCGTCCAGGCTCCTGCTGTCGACCGAAATGGGGAACGCCCCGGCTCGCAGCTGGCGCTCCCCCAGCTCCACCACCGAACCCCGGGTGGCCACACCGGCGCAGCGGCGGGCGGCCCGCAGGAAGTTGGCCGCATCGTCGCGCCTCTGGAAGCCGAGCAGATCGGCGCCGAGCAGGCCCTCCACCACGTGACGCCGCCACGGCAACCGGGAGTAGATCTCGTAACCGGGAAACGGGATGTGGTTGAACCACCCGATCCTCAGATCGGGGCGCTTCTCCCGCAGAAAGTTCGGTACCAGCTGCAGCTGGTAGTCGTGGATCCACACCGTGCTCTCCGGCGGGCTGTGCTCGGCGGCCACGTCGGCGAAGCGCCGGTTGACGTCCACATAGCGGTCCCACCAGGCCCGCTCGAACACCGGCCTGCCGGTCACGTCGTGGTAGAGCGGCCACAGCGTGGCGTTGGAGAAGCCCTCGTAGTAGCCCCCGATGTCACCGGCGGAGAGGGGCACGGGCACGACGGTGAAGCCGCCCACGTCGAAGGGGTCGAGCTCCTCCTCCACGGTGCCCGACCACCCGATCCAGGTGCCACCCTGGCGCTCCAGCACCGGCGTCAGCGCCGAAACCAGGCCCCCGGGGCTCGGCCTCCACTCACCGGCCTGCTCGGTCCGTTCGACCGGGAGGCGGTTCGCCACCACCACGAGAGAGCCCGCTCCGCTGTCCACCATGTGAGCCACCCTAGAGGCCGTCGAGCCGGGGTCACGACGGCGGCCCGTGCAGGGCGGCGGCCAGGGACCTCGACACCTCGGAGTCGAGCGCCATCAGCGCAGGGGTGAGCCCGGCCCGGAGGGGCACCGGCCGGACCAACTCACCGGCGGCGCCGGGGAGCTGCTGCAGGTCCGCCTCGAACCGCCGACGGGCCGCCGTCCACGGCTCGGGCGGCGCCACCCGCCGGCCGTCGCGCATGACCGGCTGGAGGAGGGCCACCGTCCCCGGCGGCGCCGGCTCGGACCGGAGCCCGATCACGTCGCCGAGGCCCCCGGCGCGGAACACCTGCTTGGCCCCGGGCAGGGTGGCCTTGCCCGGCGACAGCTTGGCGACCGGGCGGCCCTGGTAGGCGACGAGCTTGTAGGCGCTGTCCAGGTAGGGGGCGTCGGCGGACACGCCCATCCGGGTGCCGATGCCGGCGGCGTCGACCGGGGCCCCGACGGCCACCATCCGGGCTATGTCGTGCTCGTCCAGGCCGCCCGACACGAAGATCTTCACGTCCGCCAGCCCGGCTCCGTCCAGCAGGGTCCTGGCATCGAAGGCCAGGGACACCAGGTCGCCGCTGTCGAGACGGATCCCGGAGCGGTGCTCCAGGCCCAGGTCCCGGATCACCCCGATGGCGTGGAGGATGCCGGTGCGCGTGTCGTAGGTGTCCACCAGGAACGTGGTCCTTTCCGGCAGATCGGTAGCGAAGGCACGGAACGCCTCCATCTCGGAAGGGAACGCCTGTATGTACGAGTGGGCCATGGTGCCGGCGGGGGTGAGCCCGAAGCGGTGCGCCGCCTCGACGTTGCTGGTGGAGACGAAGCCGACCATGGAGGCCAGCCGGGCCACCGCCAGGCCGGCTTCGATGCCCTGGGTCCGGCGCAACCCGAAGTCCACCAGGTCGATCCGCCCGGCGGCGGCGATCCGGCACCTGGCCGCCTTGGTCGCCAGCGTGGTCTGGAACGAGATCTGGTTGAGCAGGTACGTCTCGACGAGCTGCGCCACCGGGATCGGTGCGGTCACCTCCAGGATGGGCTCGTTGGCGCAGACGATCCGGCCCTCGGGGACGGCCCACACCTCCCCGTCGAAGTGCAGGCCGGCGAAGTGGTCGACCGCCTCCCGGTCGAAGCCCACGCCGATCAGGTAGTCGAGGTCCGCCTCCTCGAAGCCGAAGCCCTCCAGCCAGGCGAGGGCGTCGGCCAGACCGGCCGCCACCAGGAAGCCCCGCTCGGGCGGCAGGTGCCGGGCGAAAAGGCTGAAGGTGGCGGGACCCCGCATGTCCCGGTGCAGATAGCTGGCCGCCATGTTGAGCTCGTAGAGATCTGTCAGCAACCCGCCCGGCATGCTGCCCCCTCCCCCACGGCGGCCGAGCCCATCACCGGCTCCGGCGCTCAGCCCACCATGACCCGGCCGGTCAGCACCAGCACCTGCAGGGCCCGGGCCCGGGCGTCGTCGACGGCCTCGAGCACATCGGTCGCCGGGACGGTGGTGCAGTGCACCAGGCCGGTCAGCAGCCGCTCCACCGGGGTGGCCACGTCGGGTACCACGTCGTGAGCGGCGTCCCAGACGACGAGCAGCGGGTTGACCAGGGTGGAGGCGCTGACCGCCGGCTCCCGCAGGTACGGGTCCAGGGCGGCGACGGTCCGGTCCAGCCGTTCGACCCGGTCCTCCACCGGAGGCCGGGTCAGAGGCATCCGCCGGGCGGTGGCGGCCCGGATCTGGGCCGGGCTCCTGTCGACCAGCGGGAACCGGTTCGGCTCCCACTTCCACGCCCCCGCCGTCCTGTTCCGTCTGAATCCCTTGCCGAACATCGGTTCCCACTATCACGGCCCCCACCGGGGACCCGGCAGGGCTGAAAGTCCCCGCAGCCGGAAGGCGACTCAGGAGTCCGAGCGGCGCCGATCCGGTGAGGGCAGCGGGAAACGTGCCGGGGCCCGGCCGGCCGCGGCACCAGCCATGTTGGACACCTTCAGGTAGCCGTCGCGAAACGACGGGGAGCGGTCCTTGAGGGCGGAGGGACTGGCCGCCTTGGTGAGCACCGGCCCGGACAGGTCCTGCGCCGCGGTGACGACACCCACGTAGAAGTCGTGTTCCTCGGTGCCCACCGGGACGGAGCCGGCCCGCTGGCGGGCCTCCTCCGCCAGGCGGCGCAGGGCGTCACGCATGATCATCTGCGGCTCGTGAACGTTCATGTCTCTCACCCGGTCCAGAACGTAAGGAGGACCCGGCGCGGCCGCCAGGGTCGAACGTCACCTCGACACGTGACCTTGGCCCCTGGCCGGAGGAAACGGTCATCGCCCACACTCGCCCCGGTGCTGTCCACCGCCCGGCTGCTGCGCCGCCTGCAACGTCACGGCGTCCCCGGGCCGGCCCCGCCGGCCGGGGTCCCGGTGGATCGGCGCGCCGAGGCCCAGGCGGAGCTGGCCGGCGTGTTCGCAGCCCTCGCTCCGGTGGCCGACGAGTGCCGTCGCGAGGCGGAGCGGGCCGGCCAGGATGCGGCGGCCGCGGTGGAGTCGGCCCGGGCCGGCGCAGCCCGGGCCGTGGCCGACGCCCACGAAAGGGCACCGGCGCTGGCCCAGGAGGAAGCCGACCTGGAGTCGGAACGCATCGAAGGCCAGGTGGAGCAGATCCTGGCTTCGGCCGGCGCCGAGGCGGCGCGGATCCGGGTCGCCGGTCCGGCCCGGGTCGCCGTCCTGCGCGACCGGGTGGTCAGCTACGTGCTGGCCCTGCCCGACGGGGGAACCCGGTGACCGGCGCCGGCGACGTGGCCGGCTGGATCCGGGGCCGGGCCCTGCTCCAGAGGAGAGCCGGTCCGGCCACGGCCCGGCGGCTGGCCTCCTCGGCTTCGGTGGCGGAAGCGGTCCGCGAGCTGGCCGTCACGCCCTACGGCTACGCCGTGACGCCCGGGATGGGGCTGGCCGCCGCCCAGCGGGCGGTGACGGCCACCCTGCTCTGGCACCTGCGCGTCCTGGCCGGCTGGCAGGCCCCCAACCGCAGCGACCAGATCAGGGCCCTGGCCGCCGGCTTCGAGGTGGCCAACACCGTGGACCTCCTGCTCAGCATGGACGGCGCCTCCCGCCCGGCCCCCTACGAGCTCGGATCCCTCTCGACGGCCTGGGGCACGCTGCGCCGGGCCGCCAGCCCGACCGGGGTCCGATCGGCGCTGAGCCGCTCCCGCTGGGGTGACCCCGGCAGCACCGACCCGGCGGCGGTGCGCCTGGCCATGGAGGTGGCCTGGGCGTACCGGGTGTGGGACGAGGCACCGGCGGCGTCGGCGTGGGCCCGGGAGGCGGCCGGCCTGATGGCCGCCTCCCTGGAGTCGACGGGCGGCCGGTCGGGTATCGGCGCGGGGCCGGGGCGGCAACTGGATCGGCTCCTGGGACGGGGCCGGGAGCGACCGGAACGGCTTCGGGCCGCGCCGGTCGCCGGGTGGAGCGGCTTCTGGCAGCGGGTCGCCGGGCAGGCGGAGCGGATGGCTGCAGCCGACCGGGCCGGACCCGAGGCCACCGCCGGGATGGTGGCGCTGCTGGCGGTGGACGCCAGGCGGGTCCGGGCGGCGCTGGCCCTGGCCGCCGCTCCGGCCGGGAGCGAGGGGTGGGAGGACGTGCTCGGTGCCCTGGTCTGAGCTGCCGGAGCCGGAGCGGATGCAGCGGGTGGCGGTGGTGGCGCCGGCCGAAGGGGCGGAGGCGGTGCTGCGATCCCTCGGCCACTCCGGCCGCGTGGAGCTCGACGCGGCCGCAGCCGACCCGGCCGGTGACGGCGCGGTCGGCCTGGCCGAGGTCCTGGACCGGATGGTGCGCTCCGGGCCGGTGGTGGCGACGCCGGGCTGGTGCCCGGCGACCCAGGTCGCCGAGGTGGCCCGGTCGGTGGCTCCGCTCGGCGCTTCGTTGGTGAGGCTGCCGACCCGGGCCGGCTCGGCCCCGCCCACGCTCATCTCCGGGCGCGGCGCGACCGGAGCGTTCCAACCGCTGGTCGACACCTACGGGACCGTCCCGTACCGGGATCTCAACCCGGCCGCCTTCGCCGGGCTCAGCTACGTGCTCATGTTCGGGATGATGTTCGGCGACGTGGGCCACGGGCTGCTACTGGTGGCTCTCGGAGCGGTGATCCGGTGGGCCCGGCCGGCCCGGCTGGCCCGGTGGGCCCCCGTGTCGGCGTTCGTGATCGGTTGCGGGGCGGCCAGCGCCGCCGCCGGTCTCCTCTACGGAGACGCCTTCGGCCCGACCGGTCTGGTCCCGGTGCTGTGGATCCGTCCGGTCGACCATCCCACCACCCTCCTGGGGGTGGCCCTGGTCGGCGGCGGGATCCTGCTCGCCGCCTCCTACGGGCTGGGCACCGCCAACCGGTGGCGCGAGGCGGGCCCGGTCCCGGCCCTGGTCGCCCTGACGGGGGCGGCCGGGGCGGCTCTCTACGCCGGCCTGGCCGCCGCGGCGCTCGGGGTGCTCTACGGCGTGACGCCGCTGGCCGGAGCCGGGGTGGTGGCCGCCGGGGCCGGCCTGGTGGCCGGGTTCGTGGGGTGCCTGGTGGCGGCCGGCGGGCGGGGCGGCGGGGTGCTGCAGGCGGCGGTGGAGATGTTCGACGCCACCCTGCGGATCGGCTCGAACACCGTCTCGTTCTCCCGGCTGGCGGCCTTCGGGCTCACCCATGCGGCCCTCGGGCAGGTCATCTGGGCCGGGACGTCCGGGCTGTGGGCCCGGGGACCGGCCCTGTGGGTGGGGGCGGCCGCCCTGTTCGTCATGGGCAACGCCGCGGCGTTCGCCCTCGAGGGCCTGGTGGCCGCGGTCCAGGCTCTCCGCCTGGAGTACTACGAGATGTTCTCGAGGGTGTTCGTGACCGAAGGTCGGCCGTTCCGGCCGTGGCGGCTGGAGCGGACCGAAGATGAGAGGGAGGCGTCGTGCTCGCCTGGATGATCGGCCTACCGGTGCTCGGCGGTTTCGCCGCCGGAGCGACCCATCTGCTGCGGCGGAACCCTCCTAGGGGTTTGCGTGTCCTGAAGGCGGTCAACGCGCTGCTGCTGCTGGCCGCCGGGGTCCTGGTGGTGGTGTCGCTCCAGGCCGCCCCCGGCTACGCCGCCACCACCACCACCGCCGGGAAGAGCTACAGCGGCCAGGCCCTGATCGGGGCGGCCATAGCAGTCGCCGGGTCCTCCATCGGGGCGGCCATAGCGGTGGCCTACACCGGCTCCGCGGCGCTGGCCGCCATGAGCGAGCGCCCGGAGGTGTTCGGCCGGGCCATGGTGGTCGTGGGCCTGGCCGAGGGGATCGCCATATACGGCCTGGTCATCGCCATCATCCTCATAGGCAAGGCCTGACCCGTGGGCCGCGTGGTGGCATTGGGCGAGGGGGTCCGGGTCCGCTGCTACGGCCTGGCCGGAGCGGATGTGATGGTCGCCGACGACGAGGCGGCGGCCCGGGAGGCGTGGGGCGCTCTTCCCCCGGACACGGTGCTGGCGGTGCTGACCGCGGCCGCGGCCGCGGCGGTGGCGGGCCGGGCCCCGTCCACCCCGCAGGTCTTGGCGGTGGTGATGGACGGGTGAGAGCCGCCGGCGCCGTCGCCGGGCCGGCTCCCGCCGTCGCCGGGTGGGCCGGCGACCTCACGCCGGTGGAGGCGGCGCTGCGGGAGGCGGCGGCCCGCCACGCCGCGGTGGTCCGGGCCCGGGCCGACGAGGAGGCGGCGGCCGTCTCGGCCCGGGCGGCCCGGGAGAGCGCCGATGTGCTGCAGAGGGCCCGGGGGCAGGGGACGGCGGCGGCCCGGGCCGCGGCCCGGGGCCGTCTGGCGGAGGCCCGGCGCCGGGGAGGGACGTCGGTGCTGGCCGCCCGGGACGAGGCGTACCGGTCCCTGCGCTCGGGCGTGCTGGCCGAGCTGCAGGCCCGGTTGGACACCCCCGACGGCGTCCGGTTGCGGTCCTACCTGCTGGCCCGGGTGGCGCGGCGGGGAGGGGCGCCGGCGGTCGAGCAGCCCGGCCCGGACGGCACGTGGCGGGCGGTGTCAGGGTCCGGGGCCACTGTCGCAGCGGTGGACCTCGAGGCCGTGGTGGACCAGGTCCTGCGCCGGTTCGCCCCGGAGGTGGCCGGGCTGTGGATGTGACGGGGCGGGTGAAGCGGGTGAGCGGACCGCTGGTGGAGATAGAGGGGCTGGACCGGGTCGCGGTGATGGACATCCTCGAGATCGGCGACGCCCGCCTGACCGCCGAGGTGGTGGCGGTACGCCCGGGCCGGGCCACGGCCCAGGTGTACGACTACACGGGGGGGCTGTCGGTGGGGACCCCGGTGGCCGCCCCGGGGCGGCCCCTGTCGGCCCGGCTCGGGCCCGGTCTGCTCGGCGGCGCCTTCGACGGCCTGCTGCGGCCGCTGGACCAGGCCGGCCCGTGGCTCGGTCCGGGATGGCACCCGACCGGCCCACCGGTCAGGTGGCGGTTCGCCCCCGAAGCGGCGACCGGCGCGCTGGTGGGCCCCGGGGACCAGCTCGGTGTGGTCCCGACCCGATCGGGGGTGGACCACCGGGTCGTGGTGCCGCCCGGGGTCTCCGGCCGGCTGGAGTGGATCAGCCCGGAGGCCGAGCTGGGCCCGGACCAGCCGGTGGCTGCCGTCGGCGAGCGCGAGGTGGCACTCACCGAGTGGTGGCCGGTCCGGCGGGGCCGGCCGTACCGGGCCCGGCAGGGCCTGTCGGTGCCGCTCATAACCGGCCAGCGGGTGATCGACCTGCTCTACCCCATCGCCAAGGGCGGGACGGCGGCCGTGCCCGGGGGCTTCGGCACCGGCAAGACGGTGCTCCTGCAGCAGATCGTCAAGTGGTGCCGGGCCGACGTGATCGTCTTCGTGGGCTGCGGGGAGCGGGGCAACGAGCTGGCCGACGCCCTCACCGACCTGGCCGGGCTGGACGACCCGGTCACCGGCCGCCGCCTGGTCGAGCGCACGGTGGTGATAGCCAACACGTCGAACATGGCGGTCATGGCCCGGGAGGCCAGCATCTACACCGGCATGACCGTGGCCGAGTACTACCGCGACATGGGCTACGACGCGGTGCTGCTGGCGGACTCCACGTCGCGCTGGGCGGAGGCCCTCAGGGAGTTCTCCTCCAGGAACGGCGAGCTGCCGGTGGAGGAGGGATACCCGGCCCTGCTGCCGTCGGCGCTGGCCGCCTTCTACGAGCGGGCCGGGCGGGTGATCACGACCTCCGGGCGGGAGGGATCCGTGACGGTCATCGGCGCGGTGTCCCCACCCGGCGGAGACGTGACCGAGCCGGTGGCGGCCCACACCGAGCGGTTCGTCCGCTGCCTGTGGTCCCTCGACCGGGACCTGGCCTACGCCCGCCACTACCCGGCGGTCAGCTGGCACCGGTCCTTCTCCCGCGACGCCGCCGGGGTGGCGTCGTGGTACTCGGCCACCGGCCGGGTGGCGTGGGCCGAGAACCGCCGGCGGGCCAGCGCCCTGCTGGCGGAGGCCGACCGGGTGCAGCCGGTGGCCGACCTGGTCGGCGTGACCGGGCTGCCCGACCGGGAGAGGCTGGTACTGGTAGGGGCGGCCCTCATCCGCGCTGCGGTGCTCCAGCAGAGCGCGCTCAGCCCCAACGACGCCAGCTGCTCCCCGGACAAGCAGTCCGCGCTGGTGGGAGCGGCCCTGGCGGTCTACGACCGGGCGCTGGAACTGCTCGGCCGGGGGGTCCGGGCGTCGGCGCTGGAGCAGCTCGACATGTCGGCGCTGGTCCGGGCGGCCCACGAGACCGGGCCCGACGATGCCACCGGGGTCATCGGCCGGGCGGCCACGGTCCTGGCCGCACTCGACGCGCTGGCCGGGAGCTGAGCGTGCTGCCCGAGGTACCACTCGAGCACCTGGGGGCGGCCCGGGCCGAGGGCCCGCTGCTGTTCGTGACCGGCACCCCGCAGGTCGGCTGGGACGAGTTCGCGGAGATCCGCCTGCCCGGCGGGGAGGTGCGCCAGGGCCTGGTGCTGGAGGTCCACGACGACGTCACCGTCATCGAGGTGCTGCAGGGCACCTCCGGGATCGATCCCCGCCTGGTGTCCACCTCCTTCACCGGCCACCCGTTCCGGGTACCGGTCGGCGAGGGCTGGCTGGGCCGGGTGTGGGACGGCCTGGGCCGGCCCCTCGACGGCGGCCCGCCGATGCTCGGGGAGGACCTGCGCCCGGTGACGGGCCGGCCGGCCAACCCCATCGAGCGGGACGTCCCGAGCGAGCCCATCCTGACCGGCGTCTCCGTCATCGATGCTGTCACCACCTTGGTGCGGGGGCAGAAGCTGCCGCTCTTCTCCTCGGCCGGGCTACCCCACCTGGAGCTGGCCGGCCAGGTGGCGGGCCAGGCGCAGGCCGGGGGCCAGGGCTTCAGGGTGGTCTTCGTGGCCATGGGCCTGACCAGGGCCGACGCCGGGACCGTCCGCGACGTGCTGGAGAGCCGCGCCGCTTCGGGGGAGCTGGCCCTGTTCCTCGACACCGCCGACGACCCCGTGGTGCAGCGGATCATGGCCCCCCGGGTGGCGCTGACCGTGGCGGAGCACCTGGCGTTCGACCTGGGCCACCACGTGCTGGTGGTCCTGGCCGACATGACGAGCTACTGCGACGCCCTGAGAGAGGTCTCGGCCGCCCGGGGGGAGGTCCCCGGCCGGCGGGCGTACCCGGGCTACCTGTACAGCGACCTGGCGTCGATCTACGAGCGGTGCGGGCGGCTCAAGCGGCGGCCCGGCTCGCTCACGCAGCTGCCGGTGGTGACCATGCCGGGCGGCGACATCACCCACCCGGTGGCCGACCTGACCGGCTACATCACCGAGGGGCAGATACTGCTGTCGGCGGACCTGCACGGCCGGGGCCTGTACCCCCCGGTCGACGTGCTCGGCTCGCTGTCGCGGCTGATGCGCAAGGGGACCGGCGCCGGCCTGACCAGATCCGACCATCCCCGGGTGGCCGCCGAGGTGGTGGCCGCGGTGGCCCGGGCCCGCCAGGCCCGGGAACTGGCCGATTTGATCGGCGAGGCCGCCCTGACCGGCACCGACCGGCGCTACCTGGGTTTCCAGGAGGCCTTCGACTCCCTCCTGCTCGACCAGCGCCCGGACGAGAGCCGCCCCCTGGCGGACACGCTGGAGCGCACGTGGCGGGCCCTGTCCCGGCTCCCCCGGTCGGAGCTGAGCATGGTCTCGGACGAGGACGTCGACCGCTACTTCGCGGGCGACCCCGGCGGTGACTGACCGGGCCCCGCCCAGCCGGGCCCGCCGGCTGTGGGTCCAGGAGCGCCTGGGCCACGCCCGGCGGGCCGCGGACCTCCTGGACCGCAAGCGGCAGATCCTGCGGGTGGAGGAGCAGCAGGCCCGCCTCCGGCGCGACCGGGCCGGGGCGGAATGGGACCGGGCGGGGCGCCGGGCCGCCGGGGCGGCGCTGCGGGCCGAGGCCCTGGCCGGGGCGTGGGCCGTCATGGCCACCGCCCACCCGGTGCAGGGCCGGGCCACCGTCGAGGTGGACGAGCACGAGACCGCCGGCGTGGCCCACCCGGCGGGGGCCCGGCTGCAGCTGCCGGCCCTGACCGGCGTGCAGTCCGCGGCCGCCGGTCCAGCCGTCTCCGAGGCCGCCGAGGCCCACACCGCGGCGCTCGAGGCGGCGGCCCGGCTGGCGGTGGCGGAGTCGGCCCTCGGCCGGCTGCGCGCCGAGCGGTCCATCACCGAGCGCCGGCAGCGGGCGGTGTCCCGGGTGCGAATCCCGGCCCTCGAGGAGGAGCTCAGGGTGCTGGACGAGAGGCTGGAGGAGCTGGAGCGCCAGGACCAGATCGTCGTGCGGTGGGTGGCCGGTCGGAAGGAGGCCGGAGAGCCGGGGACGACCTTCGGCTCTGCCCGGGGCCCGGACGCGGGCGCGACGGTCGGCCCATGACGCAGACTGCGCCGGCCGACACCGGGGTCATCAGGAGCGTGTCCCTGCCCGGCCGGCGACGCCTGCTCGTCCGCCGGGAGGGCCCCGACGACGCCCCTGACGTGATGGCGCTGTACGACCGGATGCCGTCCGAGGAGCTGTACTGCCGGTTCTTCACCTCCCGGCGGCCCCCCGACCGGTTCGTGGAGCGCATGACCCGGGTGCACGAGCGGGGCGGGGCGGCCCTGGTGGCGATCCGGAGCGGCGGGCCGGGCCGGTCGGTGCTGGTCGGGGAGGCCAGCTACGAGCTGCTCGGCAACGGCGACGGGGAGCTGGGCATAGCGGTCGACCGGACGGCCAGGGGCTGGCTGG
>JAKAXN010000496.1 GCA_021816565.1 Actinomycetes bacterium | reverse complement strand
CCGAAGTTCCACTCGTAGGCCGGTAGCTGCCCGTTGGGGTGCATGTACCACTCCCGGCACAGGAGGATCAGCTGCCGCTTGGCGAACCCGGGATCCAGGTGGGCCAGGGCCACGCAGTGGAATGCCAGATCCCACGATGCGTACCACGGGTACTCCCAGGGGTCGGGCATCGATATGACGTCCCGGTTGTTGAGGTGGGTCCAGTCGCCGTTGCGTATCCGCCCCCGTCCCGGTGGCGGTGGTGGCTGGGCCGGGTCGCCGGACAGCCAGCGGTCCACGTCGAGGTGGAAGAACTGCTTCGACCACAGCATGCCGGCTGCCGCCTGGCGGAGTACCCGCGCCTCGTCCTCGGATGCCCCGGGCGGGGTGAGCGAGGAGTAGAAGGCGTCGGCGTCCGCAGAGCGGTCAGCCATCACCTTCTCGAATCCCCGGGTCAGGTCCCCCTCCGCCGCGGTGGGGGTGGGACGGGCGCCCTCGCCGGGCTTCCAGAACCGCAGCCTGATCTCCGCCGTCGCTCCGGCCGGTACCGACAGGTGGTACCGCAGCGCCGCCTTGGTGCCGGTCCGGGTCGGGTTGACGCTGTCGGCACCGGAGATCACGTGGTCGGCTATCCCGTCTTTCGGGTAGGCCGGGCCGGGGGTGCCGTAGAGCTTGGCGTCGTTGGTCTCGTTGTCACAGAAGAGGGCCTCGCAGTCACCGGCCCAGGCCAGCCGCCACCGCCCGAGGGTGTCATCGCTGATGTCGAGCACGCCGGGCCCGCTCTGGGCGATCACCGGGCGGTCGGCGGTCCCGTCCCACGACCAGCGGTTGCGGAACCAGACCGTCGGGAGCACGTCGATGGTGGCCGCCTCGGGCCCGGCGTTGCGCACCTCGATACGGCACAGCAGGTCCTCCGGGCCCCCCTTGGCCCACGTGCAGGTCACGATCCAGTACCGGTCCCCGTCGAAGATCCCGGTGTCGAGCAGCTCGTACTCCGGATCGGTGCGCGACCGGGCCCGGTTGGTCTCGAGCAGGTCCTCGTAGGGGAACCGGGCCTGGGGGTAGTGGTAGCGCCACCTCAGCCATGACGCGGTGGGTGTGGCATCGAGGTACCACCAGTAGTCCTTGACGTCCTCGCCGTGGTTGCCCTGCTCCCCGGTCAGCCCGTAGGGCCGTTCCTTCAACACGGGGTCGACGCCGTTCCACAGGGCCAGGGCCAGGCAGAGGATCTGCTGGTCGTCGCAGATCCCGGCCATGCCGTCCTCGTTCCATCGGTACGCCCGCGAGTGGGCGTGCTCGAAGGGGAAGTACCCCCAGGCATCGCCCGTGGCGGAGTAGTCCTCCCGCACCGTTCCCCAGGCCCGCTCCGACAGGTAGGGGCCCCAGCGCCTCCAGGGGAGGTCCCCCCGATCGGCCTGGCGCAAACGGCCCGCTTCGGCGTCCATCGCCTCATGCTGGCAGACCGACGGCGGGGAATAAGGGACCGGGCCGGCCCGTTGTGATCTCCGCTTACACGATTACACCCGAACGGAGCTGCCAATGCCTCCCATCGCCACTTCCGCCCTGCCCCTCCTGCCGCTCGAGGCCGGGGTGGTCCTCCCCGGGATGACCATCACCCTGGCCCTCGAGACCGCGGAGGCCCGCGAGGCGGTGGCCGCCGCCTCAGGGGCCGGGGATCGCCTGGTCATAGTGCCCCGCTTCGGGCGGGCGGCCGGGTCGGATCCCCAGCCCGGACGCTTCGCCCGGGTCGGGACCATCGCGTCGGTCGAGCGCACCGGGTCCCTTCCCGGCGGCACGCCCGCCGTGGTGGTCACGGGCCACGGTCGGGCTGCCATCGGGGCGGCCACCGGCATGGCCGGCGCCGCGCTCTGGGTGAACGTGGACCCCCTCGAGGAGGCCCCGGCGGGGGCGGAGACCATCGAGAAGGCCCGTGAGCTGAGGGCCGTCTTCGAGGCCATCGCCGATCATCGCGGCCTGGGCCGGATGAGCGAGCTGCTCCGATCCGTCGCCGAGCCCGGGCGCTTGGCCGACACCGCCGGCTACTGGCCCGAACTCTCCATGGAGCGTCGGGTCGAGCTCCTCGAGACCGCCGAGGTCGGTCGCCGGGTGGAGCTGGTCCTCGGATGGGCTCGGGAGGCTCTGGCCGAGCTGGAGCTCAAGGACCGCATCCGCACCGACGTGGCCGAGGGGATGGAGCGCACGCAGCGGGAGTACCTGCTGCGCCAGCAGCTGGCCGCGATCCGCAAGGAGCTGGGAGAGCACGGGGGCGACGAGCCCGGTGACGACTACCGCAGCCGCCTCGAGTCGCTCGACGTGTCCGAGGACGTGCGCTCCGCAATAGGCCGCGAGATCGACAAGCTCGAGCGCACCAGCGACCAGAGCCCGGAGCAGGGTTGGATCCGGGCCTGGCTGGATGTGGTGTTCGGCGTTCCCTGGGGCCGCCGATCGGAGGACCAGCTGGATGTCGTGGAGGCCCGGGCCGTGCTCGACGCCGACCACACCGGCCTCGACGACGTCAAGCAGCGGATCGTCGAGCATCTGGCGGTGCGCAAGCTGCGCCTCGAGCGGGGCGGCGACCGGGAGGGCCGGTCGGAGGGCATGATCCTGGCCCTGGTCGGACCTCCCGGGGTGGGCAAGACGTCGCTCGGTGAGTCCGTGGCCCGGGCCATGGGTCGCCAATTCGTCCGGGTGGCGCTGGGCGGGGTGCGTGACGAGGCCGAGATCCGCGGTCACCGGAGGACCTACGTGGGTGCCATGCCCGGCCGGATCGTCAGGGCCATCAAGGACTCCGGCACCATGAACCCGGTGGTCCTGCTCGACGAGGTCGACAAGCTGGGCAGTGACTGGCGCGGGGATCCGTCGTCGGCACTGCTCGAGGTGCTCGACCCGGCCCAGAACCACACGTTCCGGGACCACTACCTGGACCTCGACCTGGACCTGTCGGGGGTCCTGTTCCTGGCCACCGCCAACATGGCCGAGCAGATACCCGGCCCGCTCTACGACCGGATGGAGGTGGTGCACCTCGACGGCTACACCGAGGCCGAGAAGGTCGCCATCGCCCGGGACCACCTGATGGGGCGCCAGCTGGCCCGGTCCGGGCTGCTGGAGGGTGAGGTCGTGGTCACCGACGAAGCGTTGGAACAGATCGTCTCCGGCTACACCAGGGAAGCCGGTGTGCGGAACCTCGAGCGGGAGCTCGGCCGTCTGCTGCGCCGGGCCGCCGCCCGGGTGGCGGCCGGGGAGGGGGAGCGGCCCCTGGTCATCGGGACAGACGACGTGAGCCAGTGGCTCGGTCGCCCCCGCCACCAGGCCGAGGTGGCCGAGCGGACCGCCCTCCCCGGGGTGGCCACCGGCCTGGCCGTGACCGGTGCCGGCGGGGATGTGCTCTTCGTCGAGGCCTCGGCTTCCGACGGCGACGGCGGGCTCATAATCACCGGTCAGCTCGGTGAGGTGATGCAGGAATCGGCGCAGATAGCGCTGTCCTACGTGCGGGCCCACGCCGCCGAGCTGGGGCTGGTCCCCGAGGACCTGGACCGCCGTCGGCTGCACCTGCACGTACCGGCCGGGGCCGTGCCCAAGGACGGTCCGTCGGCCGGAGTCACCATGACCACGGCCATCGTCAGCCTGTTGAC
>JAKAXN010000495.1 GCA_021816565.1 Actinomycetes bacterium | reverse complement strand
GCAAGACCCTCGAGGACACCATCGCCGAGTGCCGGGCCGACCTCAGCCGGCTGGAGGCCAACCGGGCCCAGGCCCAGCAGGAGGTCGAGACCCTCCAGAGGTGGATCGACGAGCACAAGGCCCACCTTCAGGCCTCCCTCACCGAGGCCCTGGCCGCGGTCGAGCGGGGCGGGGTGCTCTGGCCGGCGCCCTCCAGCCGCCCCGTCGAGGTCCCCGGCGGGCGCCAGCCGGCCGGCGGGGCGCTCCAGCCCGCCCCGGCCGAGCAGTCGGCACAGCCCGAGACCGAGTCGCCCCGCGACACCATGATGTGGTCCCCGTCGCCCGAGGACCGGGCGGAGATCGCCGCCCCGCCGGCGGCCGCACCGATGGCCAAGACGGCGCCGGTGCGCGCCGATGACCGCCGGGCGGTCGGCGATGAGCAGGCCCTCGACGAGTTCTTCGACGACAGCGACGACTACGACGACGACCGCCGCATCGGTGGGCGCCTGCGCCGGAGGCGCTGAGCCTGAATCGGCCGGCGGTGGCGGAGCACAGAGGGCCGGTCGGAGAATCCACCGGAGGAACGCGCCGGCCGAATCGGTCGCAACACCACTGTTCGGGCCCGGCCCACTAGGGTGCTGGGGTTGTTGTTCCGTTCCCGGAAGGTGATCCTGTGCTCCTGCTCGTGACGCTCGCTTTGGTGGTCGCCAGTGCGGTGCTTTTGATCCTTGGTTTCGTGCAAGACGCGCTCGGGTTCATCTACCTGTCCATGCTCTGCGCCGGGGTGGCCGCCCTGGCGCTGTTCGTGTTCGCCCGGCTGGCCCGGCGCCGCTCGGCGGTGCTGGCCGGCGCCGGCGTAGTCGGATCCGGACCGGCCGAGGACGCCCGACCGGCCGCCCGGGGCCGGTCCGCCGGGTCGCCGTCGGGGCGGGCCGACGACCGGGCGGACACCGCCCGGACCGAAGCCGTGACCGTCCGGCCGGCGGCCGAGCCGCTGGCCCGCTCGCTCGAATCGCGGGCCCCTCTCCCGACCGCTGGGGACGACGAGCTGGGGGCGGGCGACTTCGACGACGAGGACGAGGCCTGGCGCCCCGACGCCGATACCGCGGTGAACCCGGTGGTGGCGCCCGACCGGCCGGCGGCGGCCGCCGGGACCTGGTCGGAGGAGGACGAGGAGGAGTGGGCCGACTGGGGTGACGAGGTCGTCTTCCCGATCGAGGACTACGACGATCTGAGGGTCTCGGAGATCGTCCCGCTGCTCAACCAGTTGGAACCCGACGAACTGCAGGAGGTGCGCGACCGGGAGCTGGCCGGCAAGGCCCGGGCCACCGTCCTGGATCGCATCGACGACCGGCTCGGGCGACCCCGGGCGGCCCGGCCGGCCCCCGCTCCGGCCGCTCCGGCCCCGGCCGCTCCCGAGCCGGCCCGGTCCAGGAAGGCTGCGGCGCCGGCCAAGAAGGCCCCGGCCGCCCGCAGCGCCAAGAAGGCCGCCGCCGAGGCCGTCCCGGAGGCCGCCCCGGCCCGGCGCCCGGCGAAGAAGGCGGCCGGCCCGGCCCCGGCCAGGAAGACCCCGACCCGCAAGGCCGCCGCCGCTTCCGCTCCGCAGGCCCCCGAGGCCGCCGCCCCGGAGGAGACCGCGGCGGTGGCGAAGGCACCGTCCAAGGCCGCTCCGGCCAAGAAGACCCCGGCCAGGAAGGCCACCGCCAAGAAGGCCACCGCGCCCCGCCCGGCGGCCAAGCGGACGCCGGGCCCGGCCCCTGCCGAGCCGGCACCGGCAGGCGATCCGGGTGCCGCGGCCGACGCTGCAGCCGCCACCGCAGCGGTCGACGCCCCGCCGGTCGACGCCACGCCGGTCGATGCCCCGCCGACCGACGCCGCCCCGGTGAAGAAGGCCCCGGCCCGCAGGGCCCCGGCCAAGAAGAGCTCCTGAGCGGGCGCCGGCCGGCTGGTCCTCGACCGCCGGCCGGCCACCGCAGGCTCAGCGGGCGGCGGTCTCCACGCGGATGCCCACCGGCGTGCCGTCGGCCAGCACCGTCTGGTTCCATCCCGGGCCCTCGGCGGCGTCCGACCCGGTCAGCTCGAGGTGGGTGGCCAGCACCTGCTCCCCGATCCATCCGTGGTGGGCGCCGAGCATCTCCTCGACCTCCGGTCCGCCGGCCAGCTCCAGGCTGATCCGGTCGGTGACGTCGAGCCCGGCGTCGCGGCGCAGGCGCTGCACCTCTCTCACCAGGTCCCGGGCCCGGCCCTCCACGGCCAGCTCGGCGGTCACCTCGATGTCCAGCACTATGACCCCGGCCCGGCCGGGAAGCGGGCGGGTGGTGCGCTCGTCCAGAGGGCTGACCCGCATCTCGAACTCCCCCTCCTCCAGCACGCTGTCGCCGACCCGGGCCCGCCCGTCGTCGAGGACCTCCCAGTCGCCCTTCTTGGCCGCCGCCGCGGCCGCCTGGGTGGCCGGGCCCAGGCGGGGCGCCGCCACCTTGAACACGACGGTCAGGTTGCGGCTGGCGTAGCGCTCCGGCTGGTCGGAGAACTGCACCGAGCGGACGTTGACCTCGTCGGCGATCAGCTCGGCGAACTCCGCCAGCGCCGCGGCGTCAGGGCCGGCCACGACCAGCTCGGCGAGAGGCAGGCGGGCCCGCAGGTTGTTGGCCTTGCGCACCGAGTGGGCGGCCGAGCACACCTCGCGGACCAGGTCCATCCGGGCCACCAGGGCGTCGTCGGCGGGCAGGGCGGCGGGGTCGGGCCAGCCGGTCAGGTGCACCGACGGCCCGGAGTCCGCGCCGGAGGTGAGGCCCCGCCAGACCGCCTCGGTGGTCATCGGCAGGAGAGGTGCCGCGACCCGGCTCAGGACCTCCAGGACGGTGCCGAGGGTGTCGAAGGCGTCCTGGGTGTCGGCCTCCTGGCCCGGGGCGGTCCCCCAGAAGCGGTCCCGGCTGCGGCGGATGTACCAGTTGGTGAGGCTGTCGAGGAACGACTCGACCGCGGCGCAGGCGCCGGAGAGGTCGTAGCCCTCCATGGAGTCGCTGACCGACGCCACCACCCCGTGCAGCTTGGCCAGGATGTAGCGGTCCAGTATCCGGGGGGAGTCGGTGCGGCCGATGTCGGCCGTCCGCTTGTCGGCGTTGGCGTAGAGCGAGAAGAAGTACCAGGCGTTCCACAGCGGCAGCAGGGCGGAGCGGACGGCCTCCTTGATGCCCTTCTCGTCGACGATCATGTCGCCGCCGCGCATGATCGGCGATGACAGCAGGAACCACCGCATGGCGTCGGCTCCGTGGGCCTGGAACATGGCCTCCGGGTCGGGGTAGTTACGCAGCCGCTTCGACATCTTCTGGCCGTCGTCACCGAGCAGGATGCCGTGCGCCAGGCAGTTCTTGAACGCCGGCCGGTCGAAGAGGGCCACGGCCAGGACGTGCAGGGTGTAGAACCAGCCGCGGGTCTGGCCGATGTACTCGACGATGAAGTCGCCGGGGAAGTGGCTGTCGAACCACTCCTGGTTCTCGAAGGGGTAGTGCACCTGGGCGAAGGGCATGGACCCGCTCTCGAACCAGCAGTCCAGCACATCGGTGACCCGCCGCATGGTGGAGCGGCCGGTGGGGTCGTCGGGGTTGGGCCGGGTCAGCTCATCGATGGCCG
>JAKAXN010000494.1 GCA_021816565.1 Actinomycetes bacterium | reverse complement strand
CCACTGCGACCGGCGCGGCGAAGATGAAGCCCCGGGCCTCGATGCCGAGCACGTGGCGCACCCCCTGGCCTTCGTACGCCGCGGCCAGAGCGTCCACGCACTCCCCGAGGGCCGCGCCATCTGCCAGCAGCGGGGTCAGGTCCTTGAAGCCCACTCCCGGCCTCGGGAAGTCAGGTACGTCCCGGATCAGATCTTTCAGCCGGCCCGGGGTGTGCTCCATGACTCCAAGCTACCTGCGGACGGGCCCCACCCCGGCCATGGCGCCGGAGCAGCCTCAGCGCCGCCGGCCCTTCTTGCGGGGGCGAGGCGGTGGGCGGTTCCCCGATCGGGGCGGCACCTCGGTGCGCAGCGGGATGGAACCGGTGCCGGCGGTGCCGGCCTCCTGCTCGGGCGCGCCGTACTCCACCTCGGGAGGGAGGTCCTCGGTCCGGCGCCGTCCAGGCGCCCCGGACGGCGGTGCCTGCACCGTCTCGTCGACGTCGGTGACCGCTGCGGAACCATCGGACAGGCCGGCTACGGCGGCAGGGGTGAGGCGGCGCCGGCCGGGCTGATCCAGCCGGCGGCGGATCTCGGCGTAGCGGGGTTCGCGCTCCTTGAGGAGGGCCAGCAGCGGGGAGGCGATGAAGATCGAGGAGTAGGCGCCGGTGGTGAGGCCCACGAACAGGGCCAGACCGAAGTCCTCCAAAGCGGTGGCGCCGAGGATCCACGCCCCGACCACCAGGATCGACAGGATGGGCAGGATGGCGACCAGCGAGGTGTTGATCGAACGGGCCAGCACCTGGTTCATCGACAGGTTGACGGTGTCGGTGTAGGTGAGGCGGTTGGTCGACGCCAGGCCCCTCGTGTTCTCCTGGATCCGGTCGAACACCACGATGGTGTCGTAGAGGGAGTACCCGAGGATGGTCAGGAAGGCGATGACGGTGTCGGGGCTCACCTGCAGCCCCGACAGCGAGTAGATCCCGAGCGTCACCAGGATGTCGTGGACCAGTGCCGTGAGAGCGGCCAGCGCCATCTTGCCCTCGAAGCGCAGCCAGATGTAGATGGACACCACCACGAGGAAGACGATCACCGCCTCGATGGCCTTGTCGGTGATGGTCGATCCCCATGACGGGCCGATGTCGTTGATCTGGACCTCGCTGGCCGGTACGTGCGCCATCTTGGCCAGGGCTTCGGTGACCGCGGTCACCTGGCTGGAGTCGCCGGTGACCTTGGCCGCGGCCTCGACCTTGACGGTGCGCTTGCCGGTCAGGTTGTTGGTCAGGATCTGGATGGTGGACTGACCGAATCCGGGCACCGCGTTGCCCACCACCGATCGGACCTCCGACACCGAGGCGCTTGAAGGGACCTCCCAGACGGTGCCGCCCCGGAAGTCGATGGAGAAGTTGAGACCCCGGGTGCCGAGCGACACCAGGCCCACCACGATCACCAGGCCGGAGATGGCGAACCAGCGCCGCCACCGGCCGGCGAAGTCGAAGGACGTCTCGCCCCGGAACAGGCGGATGAAGGCGTTGGGTCCGGCCATCTACGCCTCCCTCGCCCGGGTGCGGGCGCCCAGGCCCCGGGAGATGCCGAATATCGGGTTGTCGGTGAACGCCCGCCGACGGCCCACCAGGATCACCGCCGGGCGGATGAAGAAGTAGGCGGTGAACACGTCGAGCAGAGTGGACAGGCCGAGGGTGAAAGCGAAGCCGCGCACGTCGCCGATGGTGAAGGCGTAGAGGATGAGGGCGGCCATGAACGACACCAGGTCGGCGGTGAGCACGGTGCGGAACGCCCGGGAGAAGCTCCGCTCCACCGACTGGCGGACGCTGCGCCCGGCGCGTACCTCGTCTTTCAACCGTTCGAAGTACACCACGTAGGAGTCGACGGTGATGCCGACCGACACGATGATGCCGGTCACCCCGGCCAGCGTGAGGGTCAGGCCGCTGCTGTAGCTGAGCTGGGTGAGGATCGAGTACAGGAGGGCGCCGCCGACCCCGAGACCCACGAGCACCACCAGCCCGAGGGCCCGGTAGTACACCAGCATGTAGATCATCACCACGGCGATACCGCCCAGTCCGGCCAGCAGCCCGGCCCGCAGGGAGTCCTTGCCGATGGTGGCCGACACGGTCTGCACCGACTGCGGCACGAAGCGCACCGGCAGCGAGCCGTACTTGAGCTCGTTGGCCAGCGTCGAGGCCTGCGAGCTGGTGAAGGGGGAGGCCGAGGAGCCGCTGATCACGGCCGAGCCGTGGAAGCTCTGCGCCTGGATGGTCGGCGCCGACTCCACCAGGCCGTCCAGCTCGAAGGCCTCGAGGCTGCACGGCGGCGGGTTGCTCGGGTTCTGCTGGTAGCAGGCGTAGCGGGTGGCGGCGATGTTGTCGAACTCGTTGGCCCCCTTGCTGGTGAAGGTGAGCACCACCGAGTACTGCCCGGTGTTGGGGTCGACCTGGACGGCGGCGTTGGAGACCGCCGAGCCGGTCATGTCGGCCGGGCCGAGCACGTAGCGGACCTGGCCGGAGCGGTCGGGCAGGATGACCGACGCCTTGCCATTGTCCTGCGAGGAGGGGGTGGAGGGGATCTGGGCCGAGTTGGACGCGGAGCAGACGGCCTGGGACACCGGGGCGCTGGGTGACACCGGGGTGCCGCTGCCGGAGCTGTTGGACACGATGGTCGTGGGCGGCACGGTGGCGGCGGTGCCGGTCGCGCTGCCCCCGGTGCTGCCCGAGGAGGGGAGCTGGGCCGAGGTCAGGCGGATGGCCGGGGCCGTCCCGAGCGACTTGGCGGTGGTGGCCGGCGTGGAGGCCGGTGCCGTGGTGGGGGTGACCTTGGGGGCCGTGGTGGGGGTGGTGGTGGCCTTGGTGGCCGGGCTGTAGGGGGCGATCTCGCAGTACACCGGCCGGAAGTACAGGACCGCGGTCTTGCCCAGCTCGGTCAGCGCCTGCTGCGAATCCTTGATGCCGGGCAGGTTGATGACCACGTCCTTGCCCTGGCGGGCCACGTCGGAGTTGCTGACCCCAAGACCGTTGACCCGGCGGTCGATGATGTTGACGGCTTCCTGGAGGGTGGCGCCGTTGACGGTCCCCTGGGGCTGGAGCACCACCGACACCCCGCCCTTCAGATCGAGCCCGAGGAGAGGGGTGCGGCCGAGACCGATCGTGGCTCCCAGCGCCCCGGCGGCGAGCACGATGATGAACAGCAGCGACCAGACGAGACCTCGCCTCACCGGTCAGTCCTGCCGGCCGGCCGGCGGCGCCGGGGGCTCTTCGTGCGGCGGCTCATCGGATCCCGCCTCGGGACCCGGCCCGCTCTCCCCGATGGTCCACGGTTCGTCGACCGGCTCGGCCGGCGGGGCCGGGGTGGGCTTGGGCGGACGGGCGCTGATGGCCCGGCGCACGAAGGTCATCACCACCCCGGGCGCCACTTCGACCTCGACCTCGTCACCGTCCATGGCGATGACCCGGCCGAAGATGCCGCCGGCGGACATCACCTCGTCGCCGACCTCTATCTGGCGCGACGCCTGCTGCTGCTGGCGTATCCGCTGCTGGCGGGGTCGGACGAAGGCGATGTACACCACCGCGAAGATCCCGATGATCACGACCAACGGGACGATGGAGCCGGAGGACTTGGAGCTCTTGGCCACCGTGGT
>JAKAXN010000493.1 GCA_021816565.1 Actinomycetes bacterium | reverse complement strand
TGAGCGGCGGCACCGGCGGCTGGCCCTGCCGGCCGATCATCTCCAAGGTGCCGCTCAGGGCGATGTAGTTGATGTCGTGGCCGGCGGTCGGGGCGTAGGGGCCGGTCTGGCCCCACCCGGTCATGCGTCCGTAGACCAGCTTGGGGTTGCGGGCCAGGCAGTCATCGGGGCCCAGACCGAGGCGTTCGGTCACCCCCGGCCGGTAGCCCTCGATCAGGCCGTCGGCCTTCTCCACCAGGCGCAGCACCGTCTCACGCCCCTCGGGGTTCTTGAGGTCGACCCCCACCGAGCGGCGGTTGCGGCTGAGCACGTCGGCGGCCGGGATCGGCGCCCCGTCGCGGACCGCCTGGGCCCGGTCGACGCGCAGCACCTCGGCCCCCATGTCCGACAGCATCATGCCGGCGAACGGCCCGGGACCGATCCCGGCCAGTTCGATGATCCTGTATCCGGCGAGCGGTCCGGCCATCCCTGTTCCCTCCCAGGCTTCGTTGGACGGAGGCGATACTTACCGGCCGGCCAGCTCCGCCGCCAACCGCACCAGCCGCCGCCGGGCCGCCCGGGTGCGGGTCCCCCACCAGAACAGGTCCTTGCCGTCCACGAACACCACCGGCGCCACCTGCTCGAGCTCGGCCCGGTGCCTCTCGGCGAAGGGGTACGGCTCGGAGGGGGCCAGCACGAACGCCGGGGCCCGGTCCCGGGCGTCGCCGGGGTCCATCTGGGGGTAGGGGGTGGCCGAATCGGCGTACACGTTGACAAAGCCGCAGGCCGCCAGTACCGACGTGGCGTAGGTCGCGGCCCCGACGGTCATCCAGGGCCGGCGCCAGATGGGCACCCACACCGCTACGGGGGCCCGGGCCGGGCCCTCCCCGCCCCCGGCCGGCTCCTCCTGCTCCGGCTCGACCGGCCCCCCGTAACCGACAGCGGCGGCCACCCGCTCGAGCGCCGGGGCCACATCGGCCACCGACCTCACGTGCACCGCCACCACCGCGAGCCCGGCCGCCCGGAGGGCCTCGGCGTCGGGCCGGCGGTTCTCCTCCCGGTCCATCAGCACCACGTCGGGCTCCAGGGCGGCGATGGCGGCGATGTCGGGGTTCTTGGTGCCGCCGACCAGCGGGAAGCCCTCCACCTCGCAGAAGCGGGTCACGCCGACCGGACGGACCCCCCAGTCGAGCAGCGACTCGGTGAGCGACGGCACCAGGCTCACGACCCGGCGCCCGGCGGCCGCCCGGGGCGGGCTCACAGGCGGTCGAGCAGGTCGGCCTTCTTGCGCTCGAACTCCTCGTCGGTGATGGCGCCCCGCCGGCGCAGCTGGTCGAGCTGGTCGATCTGACCGGGAATGGAGGAGGCACCACCGGACGGCCCGAAGCCGGGAGCCGGTCCGTACCCGGGGGCGGGAGTCCTCCATGCAGCCATCTGGGCGTAGATCTCGTCGCGGATGGCCGCCGGCCGGGGCAGGTCGGCGAACACCTCGACGCCGTCCGGGCCGGCCGACTCGACCAGGAGCGAACCGGCGCCGATGATCCGTTCCACCAGGCTGCGCCGGACCCCGATCTCGGTGACCGCAGCGAGGGGGATCTCCCGGCTGGCCCGGGCCAGGACCCCCCGGCGCTCGATTATGCGGGCGGTGGTGAGCACCAGGCGGGTGGTGGCCCAGCGCAGGTAGCGGGCCATCAGCCACCCCGCCGACGCCACCAGCACCACCAGGATGGGCCAGTCCACCCACGACGCCACCCCGTCCACCAGCGCCGTCACCGCCCCGGCGATGACCGCCACCAGGACCGCCACCGGGGCGGCCAGCCCCGACCAGTGGGGCCGGACGTCCACCAGGACCTCCTCCCCCGGGGCCAGGCGGCGGCGCAGAGCGGGCATCGGCATCACGGTAACTGCCTGCACCGGTCCCGGCCACGAAAACTGCGGCGATGACCCTTGACTTCCACCTGTGCCGTCGGGCACACTCCTTCGCATCGACAGCAGCCCGGTTGCAGCGCCGGCAGGATGGTTCGGGGGGACCGTCCGCCAGGCGCGCAACCGGGTCGTCGACTTCTAGGGCTCCTCTCCCCCGGATCGGGGCGCCCCGGACCATCCACCATCCGGTCACACCCCGTCCGTATCTTCGAAAGCCGTGGGTGCCCCCTCCGCCGAAGAGCTGCTGGTCGGCCTGACCGACGCCCAGAGGGCCGCCGTGACCAGCGACGCCGCCCCGCTGTGCATCATGGCCGCGGCGGGGGCCGGCAAGACCAGGGTGCTGACCCGGCGCATCGCCTGGCGGTGCCTCACCGGGAGAGCCGAGGCGGGCCACACGCTGGCCGTGACCTTCACCCGCAAGGCGGCCGGCGAGCTGCGGGACCGCCTGTCGGGGCTCGGGCTGCGCGACGGGGTGGCCGCCGGGACGTTCCACTCCCACGCCGCGGCCCAACTGCAGCGGTGGTGGGCCGACCGACGCCAGACCCCGCCGACCCTGCTGGACCGCAAGGCCCGGGTGCTGGGGCCGATCGCCGCCGGGCGGCCCGGGCTGGAGCGGGTGCCGGTGGCCGATCTGGCGGCGGCCATCGAGTGGGCCAAGGCCCGGGCCATCGACCCCCACCGCTTCGAGGAGGCCGTGGGCGGGCGGGCCCGGCTGCTGCCCCCCGGGGTCAGCCCGGCCGCGGTGGCCGCCGTCTACGCCCGCTACGAGGACGAGAAGCGCCGCCGGGGCCTGATCGACTTCGACGACCTCCTGGGCCGCTGCGCCGACGCCATGGAGCGAGACCCGGAGTTCGCCGGGGCCCAGCGGTGGCGGTGGCGCCACGTCTACGTGGACGAGTTCCAGGACCTCAACCCCCTGCAACACCGGCTCCTGCTGGCCTGGCTCGGGCCCTCCACCGATCTGTGCGTGGTCGGCGACCCCAACCAGGCCATCTACGGCTGGAACGGGGCCGACCCCACCCTCCTGGCCCGGCTACCGGAGCGGTGGCCGTCCGCGGAGGTGCTCCACCTCGACGCCAACCACCGCTGCACCGAGCAGATAGTGGCGGTGGCGGCCTCGGTGCTCGGGCCGGCCGGCCAGCGCCTGACCGCCAGCGGCCGGCGGGGGCCGGTCCCCACCATCGCCTCCCACGACTCCGAGGCAGCCGAGGCCCGGGCGGTGGCCGCCGCGGTGGTGGCGGCCCACGGGGAGGGCGCGCCGTGGTCGTCCATGGCCGTGCTGACCCGGACCAACGCCCAGCTGGGGGCGTTCTCCGCGGCTCTCGGCGCGGCCGGCGTGCCGTGGTTCTCAGCGGCCACCGCGGCGGTGCTGGACGACCCGGCCACCCGGGACCTGCTGGGCGAGTGGCGGGGCCGGGGCCACCAGCCGCTGCGGGTGGTGCTGGCCGACCTCGAGGAGGCCCGGGCCGCGGCCGCCGCCCCGGCCGAGAGCCTGGCCGCCCTGGCCGACGCCGGCCGGGCCTTCGCCGCCCTGTCGCCCGACGCCACGGTCTCGCAGTGGCTGGCCTGGCTGCCCACCGCCGGGCGGGACCGCTCGGCCGGTTCCTCCGCCGATGCGGTCACCCTGAGCAGCTTCCACCGGGCCAAGGGCCTGGAGTGGGACCGGGTGTGGGTGGCCGGGGTGGAGGAGGGCCTGGTGCCCCTGGGCCGCTCGGATTCGGGGCCGGCCG
>JAKAXN010000492.1 GCA_021816565.1 Actinomycetes bacterium | reverse complement strand
CTGAGCCCGACCAACGGTGGCGCCGATGAGTCCTGGACGGCCAGCTGCGTCACGCCCCAGACGTGGGTACAGGTGACCCCCCAGGGCCTGCAGAAGGGCCAGACCTACCAGGCCAGCGTCACGGTCGAGGCCCACAGCTCCAGCCAGACCGCCCCCGTCTACCTGGACTTCTACAACGGCTGCGTGGACACCGCGAGCAAGACCGTCACGCTGACGCCGGGCCAGCCGGTGACCCTGACCGACACCTCGACGGTGGGTTGCGGCAACACCCCGCAGTTCCAGGTGCGGACGGCCGGGGGAGGCAGCACCGACCTGACCATCTCCAACGCGTCGTTGCAGCAGGCGGTCGAACAGCCCGACCCCGGAGCCCGCAGCGCCACCGGTTCGAGCGCCGCGGCGTACGCCAGCTTCCCCACCACCAGCTCCCAGTCGGTGCAGATGCAGGTGGCCATCAGCTACGTGAGCACGGCGAACGCATGGGCCAACCTGGCCGCCGAGCAGGGCCGCGACCCGAACTTCGCCAGCATCGAACAGACCACCCTCAACCGGTGGAACCAGCTGCTCGACCGGATCCAGGTGAGCGGAGGTACGACCAGCGACCTCACCACCTTCTACACGGCGCTCTACCACGCGCTGCTCGACCCGAGCGTCTTCTCCGATGTCAACGGCCAGTACCCGGGCTTCGACAACGCCGTGCACACGGTGCCGGCCAGCCAGGGGGCCCAGTACGCCAACTTCTCCGGCTGGGACATCTACCGCAGCGAGGTGCAGCTCCTGAGCACGGTGGCGCCGACCCAGACCGGTGACATGATGCAGTCACTCGTCAACGACGCGGCCCAGGGCGGCTGGCTGCCGAAGTGGCCGCTGGCCAACGACTACACCAACGTGATGAACGGCGATGCGGCCGACGCCATGATCGCCGACGCCTACTCCTTCGGCGTCCGGAACTTCGACGTGGCCGAGGCGCTGAAGTACATGGTGAAAGGGGCCACCGACGTGCCGACCCCGGCCAACGAGGGCCAGGGCTGGTACCCGGAGCGGCCCCAGCTCTCCGACTACCTGCAGCGGGGCTACACCCCCAACGTGAAGGAGACGTCGCTGTCCCCGGTGGACAACGGGGCCTCCCAGACCCTCGAGTACGCACTCGACGACTTCGGAATCTCACAGGTGGCGAAAGGCCTGGGGGACAGCACCGTGGCCGCCCAATTCGCCCAGCGGGCCCAGAACTGGGAACAGTTGCTCAACCCGGCCAACGGCTACCTGCAGCCACGCGACGGCGCCGGCAACTTCCCGAGCGGCAACCCCCTGACGGTGGGCTTCGGCAGCTTCGGCCAGTCCGGGTTCCAGGAGGGCAACGCGGCCCAGTACAACTGGGCCACCCCCCAGAACCTGGGGGCCCTGGTCAACCTGATGGGGGGCCGGAGCAAGGCCGCCTCCCGGCTCGACGCCTTCTTCACCCAGCTGCAGGCGGGACCCAACCAGCCGTACTACTGGGCCGGCAACGAGATCGACCTGAACGCACCCTGGGCCTACGACTACGTGGGCCAGCCCTACCGCACCCAGGGTCTCGTCCGCCGGATCACCACGTCGCTCTACTCGGCCACGCCGGGCGGGGAACCGGGCAACGACGACCTCGGGGCCATGAGCTCGTGGCTGGTGTGGTCCGACCTCGGCTTGTACCCGGAGACGGCCGGGGCCCCGGTCCTGGCCATCGGCAGCCCGCTCTTCGCCCGGGCCACCGTGCACCTGCCCTCGGGCAACGCCCTGCTGATAAAGGGTGTCGGCGCCGGTGACACCAGCCCCTACGTCACGTCACTGTCGGTCAACGGCACGCCCACCAACCGGACCTGGGTCACGGCCGACAGCGTCCTCACCGCCGGCGGCGTGATGCGCTACACGCTGTCCTCGCAGCCCGACACCACCTGGGGCTCGGCGGCGGCCGACGCTCCCCCGTCATACACCGAGGGGCAGGCACCGGCCGTGGTGGCGCCCGCGGGAACGGTGCACGTCGGCCCCGGATCGGAAACCACCGGGCAGCTGACCGTGGCCAACGCCACCTCGCAGCCCCAGACGGTCTCCTGGTCGCTGCAGGTCCCCGCCGGGTCCGGACTGACCGCCGACCCGGCCAGCGGCACGGCCACCATCCCGGCCGGCGGGGGGACCATCCCCGTCCGCATCCAGGCCGCGGCGGGTGCCCCGCAGACCTTCACCACCGTGGGCGTGACGGCCACCGACGGGGGTGTGACCCTGCCCGCCGAGAACCTCCTGGTGCAGGTGGCCCCGCCCGGGTCGCTGGCGTCGCTGTTCGACAACCGGGGGGTGTCCGACGACTCCAGCCCCATGGCCGCCGACTTCGACGGGGGCGGCTACAGCTACTCGGCCCAGGCCCTGGCCCGGGTGGGCGTGGCCCCCGGAGCCCCGGTGACGTCCGGACCGGCGCACTACCAGTGGCCGACCTCGCCGGCCGGCGACCCCGACAACGTGGTGGCCAACGGCCAGACGGTGACCATCGATGCCCCGGCCGGGGCCTCGAACCTGGACATCCTGGCCGCGGCGGCCAACGGCACCACCGCCGGGACCCTGACGCTGCACTACAGCAACGGGTCCACGGCCAGCGCGGCCGTGACCGTCACCGACTGGGCGGCCGGAAGTCCTCAGGGTGGGGACTCGGTCGCCATTGCCAGCCCGTACCGCAACTGCGGGTGCGGCAACACCGTCAACGCCACCACGAGCGTGTACTCGCTCAGCGTCCCGTTGAACCCGGCCCTCGGGCTGGCCTCGGTGACCCTGCCCACCGCCACCGCTCCCGGCCAGATCCACGTCTTCGCGGTGACGACCAGCAGCTAGGGCCGCCGGGCGGGCGGTCGAGGGCAGTGACCCTTCAGCGGGCCGGCGGTCGCCGGCCCGCTGACGCGCCCGGCACCCGGCACGGACCCCGGTGGCCGCCGCCTCTGGTCATCCGGCGGGCGCCAGAAGGGCGTGCAGGGCCGAGGTCCAGGTGCGTACGACCCGCGACGGGCTCCGGTCCAGCTCGTGGAGCAGGATGTCCCACGCCTCGAACGAGGTGGTCGCGGTGATCAGCGCCACCAGATCGGCGGCTGCGGCCGGCTTGCGGGCGGCCATCTCGGGCGCGAAGTGGGTGGCCACCTGAGCGGCCAGCCGGCGCTGCAACTCCCGCAGGAGGTCGGCCGCCTCCGGGTGCCCGTGGGCCCTGGCCCGGGTGAGACGCCAGATCGGGGCGATGGTATCCCAGAGGGAGACGCGGGCCCGCACGAACCGGTCGATGCGGGGGCCCAGCGGCCCCTCGGCCAGGTCCGGGATCTCGAAGTGGTCGGCGTAGCGCTCCTGCACCCGTGCGCTCACCTGGCCTCGCAGATCGTCGAGGGTCGGGAAGTACCGGAACAGGGATGCGACCGACACCCCGGCCTGTCCGGCCACGGCCTCCGGTGTGGGCACGCCGTGTCCGGCCTGGATGAGGTCGACCATAGCGTCGACGACCGCCTGGCGCCCCCGCTCGCGACGGGCTCGCCGCCCGTCGCGGCTTGCTTCCTCTGCGGTCGAGGGTGCCGCCATGCGGCGAATCCTATCCAGCTGGAGGGACGATTACGAGAGTTGAACTCGCAAAAGGTAAGATCGGAA
>JAKAXN010000491.1 GCA_021816565.1 Actinomycetes bacterium | reverse complement strand
CAGGGTGACGGTCGTGCCGTCCAGGCGCAGGACCCCGAAGCGCTGGGTGAGGGTGACCCGTTTGGTCCGCCAGAGAACCAGGATGTGGATGGGAGGAGCCGTGGCCGTACCTCGCCTTCTATCCAATTGTCGCTTTCACTGTAGCGGCCGTCCCCGGCTGTCACGTGCGGCCCCGGGCCAGCTCCGAGAGGATGCATGGTGCGCCGGCGCTCGGCGTCGGATCCGGACGCCCGCAGGCTGAGGGCGGTGGCACCCGCCTCCTCCAACCTCCCGAGCTGGGCGGCGACTGCCTCCTCGTGGCCCACCACCGCCCCGTCGGCCGGCCCGGCCGTGTGGAGCATCTCCGGCCCACCAGGCGGGCGATGACGTCGCCCTCCCCAGCGTCGTCTCTCTGGTGGATGCCGATGCGCATCGCCCGAGGCTGAGCCCCTCCAAGCGGAGCGGTCAGACTGTCATTTTTGCTGCCAGCAGAATCAGCTGCCGGCGACCGAGCCCTCGGCGGCGGCCCAACCGACGATGGTGACGACGCGTAGCACCAGCACCCGGGCGAAGGGCCGTCCCTGGTACTGCGGGTAGCGCCCGGCCAGCCGGGCGGCCAGGGCGTCGACCCGGCCCGGGTCCGGGTCGGCCTGCCAGCGCAGCTCGGCGCGCACCCACCACAGCCGGGACCAGTCGGAGCGATCCCAGTGCTCGATCAGCAGCGCGGCGCGCCCATCGGATTCCAGGTTGCGTTCCCGCTGGAGCCGCAGGGACTCCTTGGGCTTGAGCCGGTCCACCGGCACCGCCACGTACCCGTCCCCGTCGAGGGCGTACGCCACGGGCACCGCGTCGACGCCCCGATCGGGGTGGACCGTGCAGAGGATCCCGTGGTCGTGCGCCGCCAGCCGGGCCCGCGCCTCGTGGTCGGCGAGCCTCATCGCAGCAGACGGGTGGCCATAAGACAGGGAGCGGGGTCACGGCGCCGAGCGGCCCGGCGGGTGACCCGATGGTACCGGGTGGCCGACCGGGCGGCGGCGCCACCCTCCCCCACCGCAACCTGCTGATGATGGCCCTCAGCTACTTCGCCGACACCGACCCGGTGATGCCGGGGGACAGCATCCTGCACGCCGCGCCCCTCTCCCACGGCTCGGGGCTCTACGGGCTGCCCCACCTGGCCCGGGGGCGGTGAGCGTCCTACCCCACTCCGCAGCTGGCCCGGTGGCCGGGGATGTCGTTCTTCGCCGCCCCCACCATGGTGGAGCGGCTGACCGGCAACTGGGTCGCCGACGTTCCGGTGGCAAAGACGCTCAACGACCTCAAACGGCTGAAGGAGGAGATCATGCCCGAGGTGGAGGCCATGTAGCCGAGCGGAGACACCAGCCCCCGCCGGCCGGAGGTGGCAGGGTCGGCACGGAAAGTGACGGTCCTCCTGTCCGGCCGCAGCCGGTCGGTACCCTGACCACACGGGCGTGAGGAAGGGCTTGGCCGGCGGTCCCCCGTCGGCGTACACCGCTGTGGCATCAACAATTTGGAAAATGATCCGCCAGGCTCTGCCGGCGGTGACGGTTGCGACCATCATCCCGCTGGGCCTGTTCTACCTGGTGATGGCCGCCGGATCGGTGGAGTGGGCCATGGTGGTGGCCGTCGCCTACGCCTCGGCCATGGTGCTCTGGCAGTACCTGCGCCACCGCCGGGTCTCCGGGCTTCTGGTGGTCACATGGCTGACGGCCGTGCTGCGGGCCGCGCTGGCCCTGGTCTCGGGCCACCCCTTCGTCTACTTCGCCCTGCCGGCCGCCGAGACGGCGGTGTTCGGGCTGGTGTTCGTGGCCACGCTGGCCGGGTCGGAGCCGCTGATCATCCGCCTGGCCCGCGACCTGCTACCCGCCGCCGCCGACCGTCTGGCGGCCAACCGCCCGGTCATACGGAAGTTGTCAGTGGTGTGGGCGATTTCGCACCTGTTGTCGGCGGGCGCAACCATCGCGATCCTGATGACGACACCGCTGGCGGTGTTCCTGGCGGTCCACGTCTTCGCCAACTGGGTGTTCATCGGGGCGGCCGGCGGCGTGTCCGTGTGGCTGGTCCGCAGCCGGGACCGGGAACTGCTGACCGAGCTGATGGCGTTGCTGCGCCAGGCCGCCGCCCCCGACGCGACGGCCGCGACGGCCGAACCGGCCGGGTGGCGCCGGGGGCCGGGTATGGCGCAGCCGGCCGTCGGGCCCCCCGGCAGCGGGTCGGGTCCCATCCCGGCCGTGGCCTGACCCACCCGGCGCGGCGATGATGGGGGGATGGACCCCGCGACCCGGTTCCGGACCGACCTGTACCGGGGCACAGCCCACTTCTACGACCGTTACCGGGTCCCCTACCCGGCCGAGCTGGTCGACGACCTGGTCGTCCGGGCTTCCCTGAGCGGAACCGGCCGGCTGCTGGACCTGGGGTGCGGGCCCGGCCGGGTCACCTTCGCCCTGGCCCGGCACTTCGCCGATGTGGTGGCCGTCGACCAGGAGGAGCAAGCGGTCCGCTACGGCGCGGCCACGGCCCGGGAGCGGGGAGACACCCACATCGAGTGGCGGGCCGGGCGGGCCGAGGACCTCGTCGGCGTCGGCCCCTTCGACCTGGTGACGATCGGCGACGCCTTCCACCGCCTCGACCGGGCCCGCGTCGCCGCCCTGGCGCGCCGCTGGCTCCGACCGGGGGGGCACCTGGCCCTGCTGTGGACCTCCATGCCGTGGGAGGGCCCGGCCCCCTGGCAGAAGGCCGCCATGGAGCTGGTGGTGCACTGGATGGAGACCACCGGATCGCTCCGGAACATCCCAGCGGACCTGGCCGACTCCCTGACCCGGGAACCCCATCTCGACGTGCTCGCCGCCGCCGGCCTCGGCGTCGTCGGCACCTACCGGTTCAGCGCCCCCCGCACCTGGACCCCCGAGACCCTGGCCGGCTTCGCCCACTCCACCTCCATCCTCTCCCGATCGGCCCTGGGCGGGCGCGTCGAGGCCTTCGAGCGGGACCTACGGGACCGCCTCCTGGCCGTGCAACCCGACGGCGCCTTCCACGAGACCGTCGGCTTCAGCTATGACCTGGCCGTCAAACGCTGAGCAGCGGAGACCTGATGGGAGAGGGCGCCGAGGCCGAGGCCGGCGGGTAAGGTCCGCCGGCATGGAGCTGTGGCACAACCCCCGGTGTTCGAAGAGCAGGGCGGCCAAGGCCATCCTCGACGAGCGGGGGGTCGAATACCTCGAGAGGCGTTACCTGGAGGACCCTCCCGACGCGGCCACCCTGGACCGGGTGCTCACGTCGCTCGGGAAGCAGCCCTGGGAGATCACCAGGATGGGTGAGGCCCGGGCCGCGGAGCTGGGCCTGGCCGACCGCCGGCACGACCGGGCCGAGTGGCTGTCCGTGCTGGCAGCCAACCCGATCCTGATCGAAAGGCCGATCCTCATCGCCGGCGACGGCCGGGCGGTCATCGGGCGCCCCCCGGAAGCGGTCGAGTCCCTGCTCCAGAGACGTCCGGCGGCCGATCCGGCACCGGCGGCGCCGCCGGTGCTATGAACCGGTGATGGTGAAGTCAGTGCAGGAGCACCTCGCCGGGATAGCCGAGCGGGGTTGGACGGTGATCGAGGACGCCATCGAGCCGGCCCTGGTGGACGGCCTGGCCGCCGACCTG
>JAKAXN010000490.1 GCA_021816565.1 Actinomycetes bacterium | reverse complement strand
AGGACGTCATCGGTTTCGGGGCCGGCGAACCGGACTTCCCCACCCCGGAGCACATCGTCGAGGCTGCGGTGGCCGCCTGCCGGGACCCGAAGAACCACAAGTACACCCCCGCCGGCGGCCTGCCGGAGTTGAAGGACGCCATCGCGGCCAAGACGCAGCGGGACTCGGGCCTCACCGTCGCTCCCGGGCAGGTGCTGGTCACCAACGGCGGCAAGCAGGCGGTGGAGGAGACCTTCGCCACCCTGCTCGACCCGGGCGACGAGGTCCTGCTCCCGGCGCCCTACTGGACGACCTATCCCGAGGCCATCCGCCTGACCGGGGCGTCGGTGGTCGAGATACCCACCACCTGGCAGGCCGGCTACAAGGTCACCGTCGAGCAGCTGGAGGCGGCCCGTACCGGGCGCACCAAGGTCCTCCTGTTCGTCTCCCCGTCCAACCCCACCGGCGCGGTGTACCGGCCCGACGAGGTGGAGGCCATCGGCCGGTGGGCCGTCGAGCACGGCGTGTGGGTGGTGACCGACGAGATCTACGAGCACCTGGTCTACGGCGACGCCCGTTTCACCTCGATGCCGGCGCTGGTGCCCGAGCTGGCCGACACCTGCGTCATCGTCAACGGCGTGGACAAGACCTACGCCATGACCGGCTGGCGGGTGGGCTGGATGATCGGGCCGGCCGACGTCATCAAGGCCGCATCGAACCTCCAGTCCCACGCCACCTCCAACGTCTGCAACGTGGCCCAGCGGGCCGCCCTGGCTGCGGTCAGTGGCGACCTGAGCGCGGTGGCCGAGATGCGGGCGACCTACGACCGGCGTCGGCGGACCATCCTCGGGCTGCTCAACGACATCCCCGGAGTCCGCTGCCCCGAGCCGGAGGGGGCCTTCTACGCCTTCCCCAGCGTCGAGGGTCTGATAGACCGGCCCATCGCCGGTCGGCGGGCCTCCACGTCGCTGGAGCTGGCCGCCCTGGTGCTGGAGGAGGCCAAGGTGGCGTTCGTCCCCGGGGAGGCGTTCGGCGCCCCGGGCTACGCCCGCTTCTCCTACGCCCTGGCCGATGACGCCCTGGTGGAGGGCATCACCCGCATCGCCAAGCTGGTCCAGGACTAGCGCCGTTACGGGACCGCCCGGTTGGGGAGCAGCCGGGCCGGTCCCCGGCGCGGCCCGGGGCGCAGGCCGCCGGCCCGCTCAGCGCTTGGCCCGGACGAACCCGTCGGCCTCGGCTGCCTCGGCCGAGGCGTAGCAGCGATCGGGCTTGGCCCGTTCGTAGCCGGAGCTGCCCGGCTCGCGGTAGGTGCGGCTGCTCACCTTGGCCTTGACCGGGTGGGTGCTGGGCGCCGCTCCCGACTCGTCGGGGGCCACCCAGCTGGTCCCGGCCGAGCTGGTGCTGCGGGCCGGGGCGGCCTTGCGGCGACCGGGGTTCCCGGCCGCGGCGCCGGCCCCGTCAGCTCCCGGATCCCGGCCCCCGGCCTTGAGGGGCCGGTCCGCCTTGAGGGGCCGGTCCGCCCTGAGCGGACGGTTGGCCTTGAGCGGCCGCTCGGCCCGCAGCGGCCGGTCCGGGCGGCTTCGCCGCTCCACCGGGGCCCCGGTGGGGCCGCCACCGCCCGGCTCCGGAGCGGCTTCCACCGGCGCCGCAGCGTTGCCGCTACCTACCGGTTCCTTCTCGACCGTCTTCGCCGCCGGGCGGCCCGGGGCCGAGCCGCTCGGCGCCGGTGACCGGCCGGCCACCGGCTCGTCGCTCCCGGCTGCCAGCGGGGGCGCGGCCCCCTCGGGGTGGGGTGCCGGGGGCGGCGCCGGGTTGGCCGGAGGGGCCACCCGGGGGGCATCGACGACCGGCGCCCAGCTTGAGCCGGCCGGGGACGGCTCCGGGTCGGGACCGTCGACCCAGCGCTTCAGGGCGCCGCGGGCCAGGTAGAGCACCGATGCCAGGACCGCCAGCTTGGCGAGGAGGCGAAAGACCGTTTTGAGCACGTACGAAAGCTACCCCCGCGCGGGCTCGATCTTCGGCAGCCAGGCTGCCCGGCCCGATTCGTGGGCCGAGATGTGCTCGCCGTGGCGCAGGGTCAGGCCGATGTCGTCGAGGCCCTCCAGCAGGCGGTTCTGGGTGAAGGGGTCGAGCGGGAACGGGCATTCGATGCCGGCCGCCGGGGCGGCCAGGGTCAACCGCTCCACGTCGATGGTGATCTCCAGGTCCGGATCGGCGGTTACGGCGGCCATCAGGGCCTGCCCGGACGCCTCGTCGACCTGTACCGGCAGGAGCCCGGCCTTGGTGCAGTTGTTGCGGAAGATGTCGCCGAAGCGGGGAGAAACCACGGCCTTGAACCCGTAGTCCATCAGCGCCCAGACCGCGTGCTCGCGCGACGACCCGGTCCCGAAGTTGGGCCCGGCCACCAGGATGGTCGCCCCCGCGTGCTCGGCCTTGTTGAGCACGAAGTCGCGGTCGTCGCGCCACTCCGAGAACAGGCCCTTCCCGAACCCGGTGCGCTCCACCTTCTTCAGCCAGTCGCTCGGGATGATCTGGTCGGTGTCCACGTCCGAACGGTCCAGGGGGACCGCCGTTCCGGTGACAACCCGTACTGGTTCCATGTCAGTCCTTATCTCTTCGATCGGTTGCGGGGCGATCTCTTCGATCGGTTGGGGGGCGACTAGCCGAGGTCGGCCGGCGCGGCGAAGTGCCCGGCCACCGCCGTGGCCGCCGCCACCGCCGGTGACACCAGGTGGGTGCGCCCACCCCGGCCCTGCCGGCCCTCGAAGTTGCGGTTGGACGTCGAAGCCGACCGCTCGCCGGGAGCGAGCTTGTCCGGGTTCATGGCCAGGCACATCGAGCAGCCCGGGTTGCGCCACTCGAAGCCGGCGGAGGTGAAGATCCGGTCCAGTCCCTCGGCCTCGGCCTGGGCCTTGACCGCCCCCGAGCCGGGCACGGCCAGGGCCCGGACCCCCGAGGCCACCCGCCGGCCGTCGAGGACCGCCGCCGCGGCCCGCAGGTCCTCGATGCGCCCGTTGGTGCAGGAGCCGATGAAGACGGTGTCGACCGTTACGGCCCGGACCTCCGTGCCGGCGGTGAGGCCCATGTAGGCCAGGGCCCGCTCGGCCGCGTTGCGCGCCGAGGGGTCGTCGAAGTCGTCGGGGTGGGGGACCCGGCCTCCTATGGGGACGACCTGGGCCGGGTTGGTGCCCCAGCTCACGTAGGGGCTGAGCGCCGTCGCATCGAGGGTCACCTCCTTGTCGAAGGTGGCCCCCTCGTCGGTGCCGAGCGACCGCCAGTCGTCGAGGGCCCGCTCCCAGTCGGCTCCCGAAGGGGAGTGGCGGCGGCCCTCCAGGTAGGCGAAGGTCGTGTCGTCGGGGGCCACCATCCCGGCCCGGGCCCCGGCCTCGATGGACATGTTGCACACCGTCATGCGGCCCTCCATGGACAGCGCCCGGATGGCCTCCCCCCGGTACTCGATGACGTGGCCCATCCCACCGCCGGTGCCGATCCGGCCGATGATGGCCAGCACCAGGTCCTTGGGACCCACGCCCTCGGGCAGTTGACCCTCCACGGTGACGGCCATGGTGCGGGGGCGGCGCTGGGGCAGCGTCTGGGTGGCCAGCACGTGCTCCACCTCGCTGGTCCCGATGCCGAACGCCAGCGCCCCGAACGCCCCGTGGGTGATCGGAA
>JAKAXN010000489.1 GCA_021816565.1 Actinomycetes bacterium | reverse complement strand
CGTCCGCCCCGACCAGCCGGCGGCGGAGCGGTGATGGCCGAATCGGATCTGGCGGCGAGCATCCTGTCCGAGGGACGCCAGGCCCACGTGGCCATCGACACCCCGAGCGGCCCCCACGTCACGCCCCAGCTGTACGCCTGGTCCGGCGGTCGGCTGTGGATCGCGGCGGCTTCCACCACCCGCAAGGCCGCGGTCCTCCACGAAGGCGCCCCCGCCGCGGCGGTCGTGGCGACCCCCGGCCGGAGCGTGGTGCTGGCCGGGAAGGTGACCGTCATCGATCCCCGCAAGCCGGCCACGGTCATCCGCAACCTGGCGCAGCTCCCCGGGGCGGCGCGGGCCTCGATCGGCTTCACGGCACGAAACGTCGTGGACCTGGCGGCCTTCGCCGGGGACCTGCTGCGGGGTCGGCTCGGCTGGCTGGTGCCACCCCGGATCCTCTACGCCCTGACCCCGGACCGGGCGGCCGCGGTCGAGAACGACACGGTGACCTGGTCGGCCGGGTGGCGGGCCGGCCGGCCGTCCGGCGGTGACGGCGTCGTGCCCACCGGTGGCCAGCCGGCGGTCGTAGCCCTGCCCGGGCCGGTCACCGCCCCGGCCCGCTGGTTCGCCGAGGACCGGCTCGCCGTGGTGGCCCCGGAGGTGGCGTCGCTCCTGGGCATCGCCGACCACCGCGGGAGCATGGCCGTGGTGGTGGACCGCTACAGCGCGGCCGGCCCGGCCGCCAAGCGGGGGGCGATGCTGCGCGGCGGGGCCGAGCCGCTCGGGGCCGGTCGCTTCCGGCTGAGCCCCGACCGCGTCTCGGAGTGGGACGGCATCGAGGTCACCAGCCGCAAGCTCCACTGACCGGCTCCCTCGGGGGCCGCTCGATCAGAGGTGCTGGCCGTGTTCGTGGGCGACGTGGCTGGCCGGCTCCAGCTGGAAGGTGGAGTGCTCGACGTCGAAGTGCTCACCCAGGCAGGCCTGCAGGGCGTCGAGGATCTGCGGTGCGTGCCCCGAGGCGAAGCAGTGGTCCTCGACCACCACATGGGCCGAGAGGGTCGGCAGATCCGAGGTCAGGGTCCAGGCGTGGAGGTCGTGCACGCCGAGCACGTGCTCCACCCCGACGATGTGGGCACGCACGTCGGCCAGCGGGACGTTCTCCGGGGCGGCCTGCAGCAGGATGCGCCCGGCGTCGCGCAGCAGTCCCCACGCGGCGCGGGCCATGAGCCCGGCCACCAGCAGCGACGCCACGGCGTCCGCCCGGGACCAGCCGGTCACCACGATCACCAGGCCGGCCACGGCGGTGCCGATGAAGGCGTACAGGTCGGTGACGATGTGGGCGAACGCCCCCCTGACGTTGAGGCTGCTCCGGTTGGCCCGGGCCAGCACGGCGGTGGCGACCACGTTGACCGCAGCGCCGGCCAGGGCCACGCCGAGCACCACCGATCCCTCGACCCCGGGGGGGCTCACCAGCCGGCGCACCGCCTCCACCGCGATCACGGCCCCGATGACCGCCAGGGTGACGCCGTTGCCGGCGGCGGAGAGGATCTCGGCCCGCTTCAGCCCGTAGGTCCAGCGCCCGGCGGCCGGCCGGGCGGCCAGACGGGCGGCCCAGACGCTGGCCCCGAGGGCCGCCACGTCGGTCAGCATGTGGCCGGCGTCAGCGAACAGGGCCAGCGAACCGGAAGCGACGGCGGCGATCACCTCCCCGACCATGTAGGCGGAGATCAGCGCCAGCGCCGCCACCAGGTAGCGCACGTCGGCATCAGAGGCCACGCCGTGGGAGTGGCCGCCGGGCCCGTGGCCGTGACCATCGTGGCCGTGACCGTCGTCGCCGGTATCCCTCTCCGGCCGGCCGGCCGGGGGCACCGGGTGCTCCACCGAGGTCCCAGGTTCGGTCATGGTCGGCTCCACCCCGCGGCAACCCGGCACAGGGCGAGACTCCTGCTTGTCCCCGGGCACCATCCAGGTATACCTTCACATCTGTGAAGATGTCAACCAGCAGGGGCCCGGAGCCGGTGGTGGGGCTCGACGCCTGCGCCCTGCGCACGGTGGACGCCGAGCGGGTGGCCGCCACCCGCCAGCGGCTCATCGGCGCCGAGGCCGCCGCCGACCTGGCCGCCGTCTTCCGCCTGCTCGGAGACGCCAAGCGGATCCGGATCCTCTTCGCCCTGCTCGAAGCGGGGGAGCTGTGCGTCTGCGATCTGGCCGCCACGACCGACGTCACCGAGACGGCGGTCTCGCAGACCATGCGGCTCCTGCGCACCGCCGGGATCGTGCGCCAGCGCCGGGCCGGCCGCACGGTCTTCTACCGCCTCGACGACGCCCACGTGCGCCTCCTGTTGGACCTGTCCCACCAGCACGTCACCCACGACCGCTCCTGACCTGGCCCCCCCGCACAGCCGGGCGGAACGGACACTCCGCGCTCGGGTGGGCATCGACGTCCACGATCATCCGCTCACCGTTGTCAGCGAGCACCCAGCGGTGCAGCCCCCGGCGGACACCGTCGAGCAGCTGACGGGGGTCAGCGAATTCGTGATCCACCTCGATGCAGCCGACGTCGGGCCGCAGCCTCACCTCTCTCACCGGGGTCATGGACCGCAGTTCGGCCGCCGTGTTGTTGATGCACCAGGCACAGTTCGACTTCCGGAACTCGATCGTCGTGCGATCCATTGGTTTCCTCCTCCGGGTCCGGGGTCCGATGTGGTGTCCCTCGGTCATGGCGCGGGCGATCCCCTACCGCAGGCCGCCGAGCGCCCGGTACGGATGGGGCCGACGCTCAGGTTGGCCGATGTGATGATCCCGGCCGCGGCGAGCAACGAGCGCGAACTCCAGCGGCGACACGGCGCTCACCTCCTCCTGGCGTTCGGCCCTCCTGAGGTGCATACTCACCACTGTGGTGCGTTTACGGCGGGTTCTCGACGGTACGGGGCCCTTCACCGGGCTGGCCATCGCCTGCTGGCTGGTCGGCCTGGTGTGGTTCACCACCATCTTGATGAGCTCCAACGGCCTGAACTGGTGGCTGCACTCCCGCTCCGTCCAGGGCCGGGAAACTGATGGCCTGGTGTACTACTCCGTCGCCGGGGTGCGTTACACCCTGAACGACCCCCAGACCTTTCCGGGGGCCAGACCCCGGATCGTCACCGCCTACTACCTGCCCTCGGACCCGGGGGACGCAACTCTCCACAACACCGCCACGCAGATCCTCGACTGGGGGTTGACGGTCGGCCCCGGGGCAACCGGTGCGGGCCTGTTCGCGGCCGGCTTCGTCAAGCGGCAGAAGCGGTCGAGGCAAACGGGGCTCGGGGACCGGGCCGACACCTTCGGGCACGGCCTTCCCGCGGAGACGATCAGGGCCCTCATACCGCGGAGCCAGAACCTGAAGTTGTAACGGCGCAGGTCCGTAGCCGCGTTCCGGCTCGGCTTCAGGGCAGGATCAGATGGACGTCACCGAACTCGTGCCACAGGTAGCCCTCGGCGAGGGCCTCTGCATAGGAGCGCTCGAGAAGCGGCCGCCCGGCGACCGCTTCGAGCATCAGCAGGTGTGACGCCTCGGGCTCGTGCCAGCCGGTCAGCAGACCGTCGACCACCGCCACCCCCCGCTCGGGCGTGACCACCAGATCAGTCCAGCCGTCATAGGCCCGCAGGCGCCCGGCGGCCGGGTCGAGATCGG
>JAKAXN010000488.1 GCA_021816565.1 Actinomycetes bacterium | reverse complement strand
GAGGCCGCGGGGCTGGCGGAAGCAGCCCCCTCAGCGGCGGCCGGGGAGGAGCCCGGTCAGGCCGAGCCCACCGGAAAGGCCCCGGCCCGCCGGCGGGCGGCCGCCCGGAGGGCGCCGGCCCAGCCGGTCGGGGAGCCCGTCCCGGCCTCAGGGGCTCAGGAGGAGCCGGCTGCCCTGCCGGAGGAACTGCCCGCCCCGGTCCGCCGGGTCGGGCCGAGGAGGAGCCCGGCCCGCACCGGCGCCATGCTGACGCCGTCGGGCCCCGTGCCGCCGGCCGCCGCTGCGGTGCCCGCCGGGGAGGAGGGCGCAGAGGCGGCAGGCCCGGAGGAGGCCCCGGCCCGCAAGGCCCCGGCCCGTCGGGCGCCGGCGCGGGCCGCCGGTCAACCGGAGGCGGCGGCGGAGGAGGCTCCGGCGAAGAAGGCTGCGGCCAGGAAGGCGCCGGCGAAGAAGGCCCCGGCCCGTCGGGTGGCTGCCGGGGAGGCGCCGGCGGAGGAGGCTCCGGCGAAGAAGGCTGCGGCCAGGAAGGCCCCGGCGAAGAAGGCTCCGGCGCGCCAGGTGGCTGCCGGGGAGGCGCCGGCGGAGGAGGCTCCGGCGAAGAAGGCTGCGGCCAGGAAGGCTGCGGCCAGGAAGGCCCCGGCAAAGAAGGCCCCGGCCAAGAACGCGGCCGCCGAGGAGGCGCCGGCGGCCGAGCCTGCGGGAGTGAAGGCTCCGGCGAAGAAGGCCCCGGCCGGCAAGGCCCCGGCGAAGAAGGCCCCGGCCCGCAAGGCCGCTGCGAAGGCCGTCGCCCCGGAGGGTGCCGTCCCGGGCCCGGTCACCGGGGAGGCCCCTGCCGGTAAGGCCCCGGCCCGGAAGGCTCCGGCCCGCAAGACTGCCGCAACGAAGGCTGCCGGCGGGGGCGGCGGGACTGACGGCCCGGGCCCCGAAGGCGACAGCAGCCCGTCCGGGCCGAGGAGGTCGGGTCGGCGGACCGGTTAGAGGGCGGCCGCGTTCCCTACCATTGTCGGGTCATGCGGATCGCCACCTGGAACGTCAACTCGCTCAAAGCCCGCCTCCCCCGGGTGGAGGAGTGGCTGGTCTACGCCCGGCCCGACGTGGTCTGCCTCCAGGAGACCAAGCTGAGCGACGCGGCGTTCCCCCACATGGCCTTCTCGGCCCTCGGCTACGAGAGCGTCCACCACGGGGACGGGCAGTGGAACGGGGTGGCCATCCTGTCGAGGGTCGGCATCGAGGACCCGGTGGCCGGATTCGTGTCGCCTCTCGAGCCGGACTCCGACACCCGCGTCATCTCGGCCCGCTGCGGCGGGGTGCACGTCACCAGCGTCTACGTCCCCAACGGCCGCAGCCTGGACTCCGACCACTACGTGTACAAGCTGGCGTGGATGGCCAAGCTGCGAGACCACCTCGACGCCCTGGCCCGGCCATCGGAGCGGGTGGCGGTGTGCGGCGACTTCAACATCGCCCCGACCGACGCCGACGTCTGGGACCCGGCCCGCTTCGTGGGCTCCACCCACGTGAGCGAACCGGAGCGGCAGGCCCTGCGGACCCTGGAGGAGTGGGGGCTGGTGGACGCCTTCCGGCGCCGCTACCCCGAGGATCGCCTCTACAGCTACTGGGACTACCGGGCGGGGGACTTCCACGAGCACCGGGGCATGCGCATAGACCTGCTGCTCATGAGCGAGCCGCTGGTGGCCGGCATGCGCTGGGCGCTGGTGGACCGCAACGCCCGCAAGGGCAAGCAGCCCTCCGACCACGCCCCGGTGTTCGTCGACGTCGAGGTGGAGCGGTGAGCGGCGAGGAGGCCGGCGAGGCGTCGTCCGACCCGGCCCTGGCCGACCGGCTGGCGCTGGCTCTGGCGGCCATACGCGAACCGGCCGGCGAACCGGCGGTGACCGCCTCCCGGGAGCTGGGGGAGACGCTGAGGCGGGTCATCGACCGCCTCACCGCCACCTCCGCCCCCACGGAGGTGCTGGGGCGGGCCAGGGAGCAGCTCGAGCAGGTGGAGGCCCTGCTGCGGCCCTACACCGCGGTGCGCCGCTACGAGGGGTCCTCAGAGGCGTCGGGGCTGTTCCACGACCGGGCCTTCTTCGACTGGTCACCGCAGCTGGGCCTGTCCAACCCGCTCGCCCCACCCATCCACGTGGGGGTGGAGGACGGGATCGTGGTGGGCCGGGCCCGCTTCGGTATCGCCTACGAGGGGCCGCCCGGCTGTGTCCACGGCGGGTTCGTCGCCGCCGCCTTCGACGAGGTGCTGGGCCTGACCCAGTCCCTTTCGGGGCAGGTGGGCATGACCGGGACCCTCACCATCCGCTACCGCCGTCCCACCCCGCTCAACGCCGACCTACGTTTCGAAGGCCGGGTCGAATCGGTGAGCGGCCGCAAGGTGATCACCGCCGGGCGGTTGCTGGCGGGGGAGGAGCTCACCGCGGAGGCCACCGGGCTGTTCATCACCATCACCCCGCAGCACTTCAGCGCCCTGGCCGCGCAACGGGAGCGCCGGGACGGCTGATCCCGGGGCCCGCCCCGGTGTCAGAGGGAGGCGCCGGCCAGGAAGGGGTGGGGCAGGGCGGTGACGGCCGGGATCTCGTCGGAGGCGAAGACCCACGGCAGCGGCAGGGCCGCCGAACCGGAGCCGACCAGCGGGCGGGGCTTTCGCGGGAACGACGCGCCGGAACTCCCGCCCCGGCCCCGGTACACGATCAGGCCGGTGACCGGGTCCGGTACGGCGTCGAGCGCCGCCTTGACCAGGGCCAGGTTGGTGTAACCCTCCCAGGCCTGCTCCTCGCTGAACGAAACCTCGAACACCACACCCCAGGTGTGGCGGTGCCACGACCAGTCGGTGGCGCCGGAGGTGATAGCCGCTTCGATGAGCACGTCGCGGTACGCCTCGGCCCAGACCGACGCTGATGTGGCCCCGTCGAAAACCTCAATCGAGTACCACGCGCTCACGACCCCATGCTACTCGCATTCGGGCCGGGCGTCTCCCCCCTGTTCGGCCGCTATCAGGCCGAAGCGGCCCTGTCAGCCAGAATGTCCAGTATCGGGACCCCGTAGCGCTGGGCTTTCACCGGCCCGAAACCGGGCACGGCCAGCAGCTCCTCCATGGTCGTGGGCTTGAGGCCGGCCAGGGCCTCCACGGTGGCGTCGTGGAGCAGCACATGGGGCGGCACCCCGCTGTGGCGGGCCGTCTCGGTCCGCCACGCCCGCAGCGCGGCCTGCACCTCCCGGTCCGGTTCGGGCCACGGCGATCGCAGGGCCCGCCCGGCCGGGCGGGCCCCGCCGGCCTGGCGCAGACCGGCCCGCTGCTCGGCCAGGCGGCGCCGCCACCGCTCGACGTCGGGCCGCCCGCCGGGGGAGTCGGGCCCGGGGTCGCCGCCCGAGGCGGTCTCCATGGCCGCCAGCCACCGCGACGGCTGGCGGGGCACCGGCCGGCCCCCGAAGGACCGGGTGCGGGCCCATGACACCGACAGGACCTCCACGGCCCGGGTCAGGGCCACGTAGAGCAACTGGCGTTCCTCCGTCTCGGCCGGCCCCGAATCCGAACGCCCCAGGGGCACCAGGCCCTCCTCCACCCCGGCCACCCACACCCGGTCCCACTCCAGGCCCTTGGCCCGGTGGAAGCTGCTCAGGGTGACCGCATCGGCGGAGGAGCCGG
>JAKAXN010000487.1 GCA_021816565.1 Actinomycetes bacterium | reverse complement strand
CACCGGCTTGTTGAGGCTGACGCCCCTCAGCCCTCCGTAGTTGGTGGTGCCCAGGGCGTAGACGTTCCCGTCGCTACCGGCCAGCCAGTAACCCGCCGACGACGCCGGGGTACCCGAACCGGTCGGGGTCGTGGTGGTGGGGGGGGTCGTGGTGGTGGGGGGGGTCGTGGTAGTCGTGGTCGAGGTGGTGGTCGAGGTGGCGGCGTAGGCCGGGGCCGGAGGGGCGGCCAGCCCCGCAACGATCATCGCCAGCACGGCCGCGAGGGCCGCCGCAGCGGCACGCAGTCGAGAAACGGACGCGTCGAAATAACCCATTTAGCCTTCCCTGCTCCAGGTCCGCCCCGGATGGACCCCCGAACAGTAGCCGTCCGGCCCGGCGGCGGGAAGGACCGCCGGACCCGTTCCTCAGCGGGGTTGGCCGGGGGGCCCCGACACCTCCCGGCGGGCCCGGTGGACCAGGGCCCGGTGCAGGAGCGGAACATGCCACTTCCAGACCCGCCAGCCGTGGTGCCAGCCGTGCTTGCCCGGCCGGTCGACCTGCAGCGACAGGTACGCCAGGCCGCCCAGGGGGATGGGCACCCAGAACTGGATGAGGCGGTAGACGATGACGCCCAGGGTGGCCACACCTCTCGCGGTGCCGAAGCCGACCAGGAGGGTGGTCAGGGCGGCCTCGACCACGCCGAGGCCGCCGGGGGTGATGGGGATCACGGCCAGGACGTTGGCCAGCCCGTAGGCCACCAGCAGCCCGTCGGGGTTCACCCAGTGCCCGAAGGCCCCCACGAAGACCCAGAGCGACGCGGCGTCGAGCAGCCAGTTGAGGACGGCCCACACCAAGGCGGTGCGCAGCACGTCCCGGCTGCGGCTGAGCTCGGTCAGGCGGCCGGCCAGCTGCTCGAACGAGCGGCGCAGGGCGGCGGCGTCGATGAACGGCACCCGGGCCCCGACCCGCTCCAGCACTCCCCCTATGCGGGAGGTGCCGCGGGTGAGGCCGTACACCAGGCCCCCGGACGCCAGCAGCAGGATGGCACCGACGGCCGCAGCCAGCAGGTAGACCGCCGAGAAACCCCAGACCGGGATGGACACGATCAGGGCCAGCCACAGGATCACGTTCAACACGACGGCCGAGCCGATGCCCTGCACCCCGAGGGCGAAACCGGCGTCGCCCGGTTCGGCCCCGGACTGGGTGAGCAGCCGGTACCCGAGGGCGGCTCCGGCCGCCGATCCCCCGGGGGCGCAGTGGCTCACCGACAGCGTGGTGATCTCGATGCGGAAGATGGTCCAGAACCCGATCCTCTCCCCACCCGGGAGCACGGCCTGGGTGAGCTTGCCGTAGGCGATCAGGGCGGCCGCCTCGAGGGCCACCCCGGCCACCAGCAGCCCCGGGTTCACCTGGGTCAGGAGGTGGACGACCTTACGGGGGCCGGCCAGCTGCGGCACGACCAGGTACTCGACCAGCAGGGCCAGGATGAGCAGCCGACCGACCGTCCACACCGGCCGGGGCAGACGGCCTTTCAGGCCCCGCCGCTTCGGCCGGGACCCGGCTACCGGCCCCGGCCCTCCGGCCGGGGTGGCCACCGGCCGGACCGGCCGCCCGTCGCCGACAGGCCCCTCGGCTGGCCCGGGTCCCGGATGGAGGTGCCGGCGGCCGGCCGCCTCGCCGGACTCCACTGTCCCTTCCGGCTGGGTCATCCGCTCCACGCTCCCACAGTTACGGCGATTGCCTGGCGGATCCCCCGGTGAGAAAACTCTCCTCCGATTCCGAGCGTACCGGACGACCCGGTTCGACTGGTGACATCGCCGGCGCCGCTACCCGGGCCGGCGGTCCCGGTCGAACAGCGACACGGCCACGCCGTGGTAGTTGAACTGGCCGGCCGGGCGGAAGTACAGCTGCACGTTTCGTTCCAGGGTGAGCAGCGACCGGTAGAAGAGCCGGGAGGTGGCCGAGCCGGTGGGCGATCCCACATGGCTCTGGAACAGCCAGATGCGGCGGCACCCGGTCGCGGCCTGCGCCACGAACTGCGGCTGCTGGGCGTTGCGGTAGTCCCCGAGGGGCAGGTCGTTGAACGCCAGCACCACCTGGGGGCTCCCGTTGACAGCGAACGGCAGCACCTGCACCGGCTGGGTCAGCCGGCCGCCCGAGGACCGGGCCAGCCGGGCCGAGTAGTAGTCGTAGAGCGTGCGGGCCTGGTTGCTGGCGATGGTCACGCAGTCGCCCGGGCGGGCCGCGGCCAGCAGGTCGGCGGTTGCCGTGGAGAAATCGTCGAGGGGGACGCTGTAGGACGGCGCCAGCACCCCGAAGCGGAAGATGATCAGGTAGGCCAGCCCGAACAGGCCCAGGCTGCGGGGCTGCACCCGCCCGAGGACCAGGGCCATCACCAGGGAGGCGGCGGGGAGGCTGAGGATCAGGTAGCGGTCCAGGAAGTCGGGGTGGCCGCTCTCGGAGACCAGCCACGAGATGACCGGTGGCAGGACCAGCCAGGCCAGCCCGAGACCCAGGCCGAGGTTCGCCCGGTGGCATCCCCGGTCGACCAGGTCGGCCCCCAGCATGGCCACCCCGATCACGGCCAGGGCGAAGGTGATGCCGAGCAGGGCGTGGTCGGTGGCGGTGACCGGCACGGCGGTGCCGGCGCCCGACGCCAGGAAAGTGGCGATCTCGGTAGCCGAGCCCACCCCCGGAGGCAGGAGCGGGGTGGTCTGGTACACCGAGCTGTGCACGGCGTTGAGCAGGACCGGGAGGTTGAGCAGGGCCCCGACCACCGTGAGCCCGACCACCCCGACCCGGACGCGCCTCGAGCCGGACCACAGGAACATGACCAGCTCCTGGGGGATGACCAGGAGCAGCATCTCCGGGTGGGTGTAGCAGCCGACGGCCATGATCAGGGCCCAGCCGACGAGCGGTCCCAGGGTCCCGTCCTGGATCCCGACCACCGCGGCCAGGGTGGAGGCCACCGCCAGCAGCACCACGAAGGCGTAGTCGCGGGCGTTCTGCTGCCAGAAGACCAGCGGCTGGCTGACCGCCAGCAGGACGGTCGCGTACAGACCCACCCTCCGGCCGGCCAGGCGGGCGGCCAGCAGGTACATGAGCGGCACGGCGGCGGCACCGGCGATCACGGAGGGGGCCCTCATCACGAAGGCGCTGTCACCGAACCAGCCGATCAGGACGTGGATCAGCAGGTAGTACGGCAGCAGGTGGTACCCCTGCGAGGCGGCGATGGCGGTGATGCCCTTGAGGTTCTGAGCAGCCGTCAACCACGTGTAGCCCTCGTCCAGCCACAGGCTGCGGCTGCTCAGGTGGTAGAAGCCCAGCCCCAGGCTGAGCCCGGTGAGGGCCACGACCAGGGCTCCGGCGACCGCCGGCGGGACCTCCCCGGCGCGCCGGTCCCGGGCCCGGCCGCTCCGGACCTGGGACGTCGGGACGCCCGGCGCCGGGCCGGCCAGCGGCTCCCGGCGGGCGCGCCCGGCAGCGGGTGCTCGCGAAGTGGTGCTTATGGGCCTACATTCAAGCGGGATCGGCGCTTCCCAGCAGGCCGGCGAGAGCCCGGAACGCCCGGCCCCGATGGGAGAGCCGGTGCTTGTCCTCCGGTGCCATCTCCGCGAAGGTCCGGCCGTCGCCCTCGTCGGGCACGAACACGGGGTCGTAGCCGAAACCGGC
>JAKAXN010000486.1 GCA_021816565.1 Actinomycetes bacterium | reverse complement strand
GATCGGAGCTCCCGGAGGGGGAGGCTGCGGTGAGGACCGACATCTGCGAGATGCTCGGGATCGAGTTCCCGATATTCGCGTTCACCCACTGCCGCGACGTGGCCGCCGCGGTGAGCCGGGCCGGGGGGATGGGGGTGCTCGGCGCCCTGGCCTTCACCCCCGAGCAGCTGGACATCGAGCTGTCGTGGATCGACGAGCACTGCGGGGGCCGGCCCTACGGCGTCGACGTGGTCATGCCGGTCCGGACCGCCGACCGCGACGCCGGCCTGCACGACACCGGGGACCTGGCCCGCCAGCTGTACTCGATGATCGACCAGGCGCACTGGGACTACGCGGACAAGATCCTGGCCGACCACGGGGTGCCGCCGCTGGCCGACGGGGCCGACCCCGGTGCCGAGGGCGGGGGCCTGGTGGGCGAGGGGGTCCTGGGCTGGACCGAGGCCAGCGGCACCCCCCTCATCGACGTGGCCCTGGCCCACCCCATCGCCCTGCTGGCCAGCGCGCTCGGTCCCCCGCCCCGGGAGGCCATCGAGCGGGCCCACGGGCAGGGGGTGAAGGTGGCCGCCCTGATCGGCCGGGTCGAGCAGGCGCAGCGCGACGTGCAGCAGGGGGTCGACATCATCATCGCCCAGGGCTACGAGGCCGGTGGTCACACCGGCGAGGTGGCCACCATGGTGCTGGTTCCCGACGTGGTCGACGCGGTGGCGCCGGTCCCGGTGCTGGCCGCCGGCGGGATCGGCACCGGCCGGCAGATGGCCGCGGCCATGGCCCTCGGCGCGCAGGGGGTGTGGACCGGCTCCATCTGGCTGACCGTGGCAGAGGCCAACACCAGCGAGATCGCCATGGACAAGCTGCTGCACGCCCGCTCCACCGACACCGTCCGGTCCCGGGCGCTGACCGGCAAGCCGGCCCGGCAGCTGCGTACCGCATGGACCGAGGCCTGGGAGGCGCCGGAGTCGCCCGGCACGCTGCCCATGCCCTTGCAGTTCATCCTCAACTCGAAGGCCATGCGGCGCATCCAGCGGGCCGGGAACCGGGATCTCACCGGCATGCCGGTCGGCCAGATCGTCAGCCGCATGAACGAGGTGCGGCCGTCCCGGGACGTGATCTACTCCATGGTGGAGGAGTACATCGAGACCATGACCCGTCTGTCGTCGGGCCTGCAGGACCGCTGACCGGTCAGAGCTCCACCTCGTCGAGGCGGCCGGTGTCCACGTCGAAGACGAAGCCGCGTACATGGTCCCGGTTGGGGATGTAGGCGCACTCCCGGATCCGCTGGGCCGACAGCCGTACGTCGGCGGCCGCGTCGGTGAAACCACCGGCCCGCCACGCCGGCCGGCTGCCGGTCTCGCGCTCGAGGGTGGCGGCGAACTCCTCGTCATCCACTCCCTCCAACCCGCAGTTGGTGTGGTGCACGAGGATGATCTCGGTGGTGCCCAGGGCCCGCTGGGAGATGGCCAGGGAGCGGACGGCGTCGTCGGTGAGGAGCCCCCCGGCGTTGCGGATGATGTGGGTGTCGCCCAGCTCCAGGCCGAACAGGCCGTGTACGTCGATGCGGGCGTCCATGCAGGCGACTATGGCCACCCCGAGGGCGGGTCGCGGTCCCGTGGCCGGGGTGGAATAGGCGTCGGGGTAGCGCTCGGCGTTGGAGAGAAGCTTGTCGGTGCTGGTCATGACGCCGGAGACGATAGGGCCATCGCCGCGTACATCGCTATCCCGGTGGCCATGGCCGCCTCGTCGATGACGAACAGGTTGGAGTGGTTGGGGGCGGGCCGGGAGACCCCGGGCGGGGCCGCGCCGAGGAACGCCATGCTGCCGGGCACGGCCCGCAGCACCCGGGACCAGTCCTCGGCCCCCATCACCGGGGTGGGCATGGCCACCACCCGGTCCGCCCCGATCAGGGACGAGGCCACCGAGAGGGTGTGGCGGGCATGGAGGGCGTCGTTGACCGTGACCGGGTAGCTGCCGGCCTCCAGCTTCAGCGTGGCGCTGCACCCGTGGGCCGCCGCCACCTGCGACGCCAGCTCCCCCAGGCCGGACAGCACCTGGTCCCTGGTCCGGTCGGAGACGGCCCGGATGGTGCCGCCGAGCACCACGCTCTCGGGGATCACGTTGGTGGCGGTCCCGCCGTGGATCGTGCTCACCGTGACCACCGCCGGGTCGAACGCCGGGATGGCCCTCGTGACCATGGCCTGTATGGACGTCACGATCTGGCACGCCGCCGGCACCGGGTCGACGGCGTCGTGGGGCATGGAGGCGTGGCCGCCCTGGCCGGTGACGGTGATGTGGAACTCGTCGGCCGACGCCATGATCGTCCCCTCGCGGCAGGTGATCCACCCCGACGGCAGCACCGAGGAGATGTGTATGGCGAAGGCCCGGCCGACCGGCCCGTGGTCCTCGAGTAGCCCCTCCTCGAGCATCACCCGGGCCCCGTCGTGGCCCTCCTCGCCGGGCTGGAACATCAGCACCACCCGGCCGTCCAGATCCTTGCGGCGGTTCTGGAGCAGCCGGGCCGCCCCGAGGAGCATGGCGGTGTGGGCGTCGTGGCCGCAGGCGTGCATCCGCCCCGGGAGCCGGGAGGAGAACTCCAACCCGGTGTCCTCGGGCATCTCCAGAGCGTCCATGTCGGCCCGCAGCAGGGTGGTGGGCCCCTCCCTCTCTCCCTCCACCACGGCCACCACGGAGCTGCACGCCCGCCCGGCTCGGCCCTCCAGGCCGATCCGGCGCAGCTCGTCGGTGACCAGCTCCTGGGTGGCCGGCAGGTCCAGGCCCGTCTCGGGATGGGCGTGGATGCGCCGGCGGACGTCCACCGCCGAGCTCATCAGCGGTCCGGTGTCGGAAAGCAGTTCGAGGTCGACGGGTACGGGCGGGTTCGGTTGCGACATGACCGGTCCTTTCGGATCGAGGCTGGCGTGATCCTAGAGTCGGGGGCGGTGGTCGGGATCGCACAGATGCGCGTGCTGCTGGAGCAGGCCGGCCGGCTCGACCACCGGGCGGTGCTGCGCCTGGTCCCCGGCGGGGTCTCGTCGGTGGTGGTGGCCGTCCACGACCCGACCGGGTCGTGGGTGGCCAAGACCCCGCTCCCGCGCCTGGCGGTGGCCGACGAGTGGTACGCCGACCGGGCCCGGGGGCAGCGGGAGGCCGCGGTCCTGGAGCTGCTCGACGGGCGCGTCGGTCCGCTCCGCACCCCGCGGCTGCGCTTCTCCGATGCCGGCCGGGCGGTCATCGGCATGGAGCTGATCGCCCCGCCTGCGGCGCCGTGGAAGGATCGGCTCCTGGCCGGCGAGGTGGACCCCGGGGTGGCCGGACTGATCGGCGGGGCCCTCGGGGCGCTGCACCACATGGGTCCGGCGGCCGTCCCGGCGGGTCTCGGGGGGCCGGCCGACGCCGGCCACTACGAGGCGGTCCGGGTCGACCCCTACTACCGCACCGCGGCCCGGCGGGCCCCGCAGCTGGCCGCCGGCCTCGGTCGCCTGATCGCCGACACCACCGGACCGGACCTGGACCGCTGCCTGGTCCACGCCGACCTCAACCCGAAGAACGTGCTGGTCGCCCCCGACGGGCCGGTGGTGATCGACTGGGAGCTGGCCCACGTGGGCGACCCGGCCTTCGACGTGGCCATGCCGATGGCCCACCTGGTACCCAGATCAGAGGTGACCGA
>JAKAXN010000485.1 GCA_021816565.1 Actinomycetes bacterium | reverse complement strand
GACGGCTGGGCCCTGGTGTTCCCCGACCCGGAGGAGCCGCTGACCCACGTCTGGTCCGAGGCCGCCACCGACAACGACGCCCGGATCCGGGCCCAGGAGTACTCCCGGCGGATCCGCAGCGTGCTTCGTTCGTGAGCGGAGGGGCGTAGCAGGGCCGGCCTCCGGTCCGGTAGTTTCCATGCCATGAACGTCCCGGAGGACCTCCGCTACACCTCTGACCACGAGTGGGCCCGCAGCGAGCAGGGCCGCCTGCGTATCGGAATCACCGACTACGCCCAGGACGCCCTCGGTGACATCGTCTTCGTGCAGCTCCCCGAGCCCGGGGCCAAGGTGAGCGCCGGCGATTCGTTCGCCGAGGTGGAGTCCACCAAGTCCGTGTCCGACATCTACGCCCCGGTCAGCGGCACCGTGGCCGAGATCAACGCCGACCTGGCGGACTCGCCGCAGCGCCTCAACGAGGATCCCTACGGGGAGGGGTGGCTGTGCGTGATAGTCCCCGACGAGGAGCCCGCCGACGGCGGGTCCCTCCTGGACGCCGACGGTTACCGCAAGCTGATCGAGAGCTGACCGTCCGGCGTTGACCCCGATCTTCTGCAACCGCTGCGGCCACCGCAACCCGGAAGGCTCGAACTTCTGCTCCTCGTGCGGCGCGGTCCTGGAGCGGTTGTCGTCGGGTGATCCGGCGACGACCACCATCACCTTCGCTCCCGTGGAGGCCGCCGGTGAGGTGTCCGAGGACGAGGTCAGCATCAGCCTCGGCGACCACCCCGCCGGGGTGGGGCTCCTGGTGGTCAAGCGGGGACCCAACGCCGGGTCGCGTTTCACCCTCGGGCCGGAGAGGACGACCATCGGCCGCCACCCGGAGAGCGACATCTTCCTCGACGACGTGACGGTCTCGCGCCGCCATGCCGAGGTGACCGTCTCCGACGGCCGCTTCTCCGTGACCGACGCCGGGTCCCTCAACGGCACCTATCTGAACAGGGAGCGGATAGAGCAGGCGGAGCTGCACAGCGGCGACGAGTTGCAGATCGGGAAGTTCAAACTGGTGTTCCTGCACGAAGTGCTCGGCGGCTAGCGACTTGGCGGATCGGTCACACCTGTCCATAGGTGAGGTGCTCTCGCTCCTGCGCGAGGAGTTCCCCGACGTCACCATCTCCAAGATCCGCTTCCTCGAGAGCCAGGGGCTGGTCGACCCGGAGAGGACCCCGTCGGGTTACCGGAAGTTCTACGAGCACGACGTCGAGCGGTTGCGCTGGATCCTCCGCCAGCAGCGGGAGCACTTCCTGCCGCTCAAGGTGATCAGGGGCCGGCTGTCGGAGCAGTCCGCCGACGTGGCCGAGACCGGAGCCGGGGAACCCGCAGCGGTGGCCGCCGGGCCGGGCTGGGCCGCCGGAGCCGAAGGTGCGCCCGGTTCCGCGGCCCCCAACCCGGTCACCTCGGAGGGCCCGTCGGAGACGCGCCGCGCCGGGGCACCCGCCCCCGCCGACCGGGAGGCCGCGGAGCCCCAGAGCGGGGTCCGCCAGGCCGGTGGCTCCGCCGCCGGCCGCGAGCCGGCAGACCGGGCTCCGGAGAGCCGGGCGGCGGCGGCGGTGGAGGAGAGCCCCGCTCCGGGAACCGGCATCGCCCAGGGGCCGTCCCCGGCCGGGCCGACCCCGGCCCGCCCCGGGACCACGCCCAGCCTGTTTGCCGGGCTCCACGGGCGGGCCGAGACCCCGGCCGAGCCCGAGCAGGTCCCGACCCCTCGGTCGGCAGGTGGCCCCGAGCCGGTCCCGGCTCAGGCTCCTCCGGTCGTCGCAGTGCCCACCCCCGGGGCGCCGGTTCCCCCGGCCGGGACGGTCGGTGGGCCCCGACCGGGAATCGGAGCGGTGGCGGTCCCCTCCGGTCCCGAGGAGGCCGACACCTTCACCGCCGAGGAACTGGCCGCGGCGGCCGGGGCCGAAGCGGCCCTGGTGAGCGACTTGAAGCAGTTCGGCCTGATCGCCCCGCACGCGGTGGTCGCCGGGACCCCCTACTACGACGCCGGGGCGGTGGCCGTGGCCAGGGCCGCCGCCGACTTCGCCCGCCACGGGGTGGAGGCCCGCCACCTGCGCATCTGGCGCAACGCCGCCGACCGGGAGGCGGACCTGTTCCAGCAGGTGGTCCTGCCGCTGCTGCGCCAGCGCAACCCCCAGGCCCGCCGCCAGGCCGCCGACACTCTCTCCGACCTGGCCCGCGCCGGTGCCGAGCTGAGGGCGGCCCTGGTGGAAAGGGCCCTTCGGGAAATCCGCTGAGGTTCCCCCCGATAGAGCTTTCCTGGGCGTCATGGCCGCCTCCCCGGGGGTAACGTTTGGGCATGGTGGAGATGCACCTGAACGCAGTCCGGGTGGAGATACCTAGTAACAACCCGCTGTTACTGCTTCAGGAGACCGCCGGCGCCCGCCGCACCCTGCCGATCTACATCGGCCCGGCCGAGGCCCAGGCCATCGCCTTCGCCCAGCAGGGGGTCGAGACGCCGCGGCCCATGACCCACGATCTGATGAAGAACATCCTGGAGGAGCTCGGGGCCCGGGTGGAGTGCATAGTCATCACCGAGCTGCGGGACCGGACCTTCTACGCCGAACTGCGCATCATCACCGGAACCGAGCGCCACACCGTTTCGGCCCGCCCCTCCGACGCGGTGGCCCTCGCCGTGCGGCTGGACAGCCCGATCTACGCCGATGAGGACCTTCTCGACGCCGAAGGCGTCATCCTGCCCGAGGAAGAGGAAGACGAGGAGGCCGAAGGCGGCGACACCGACGAGCTGGTCTCGGAGTTCCGGGACTTCATCGAGGGGATCCGGCCCGAGGACTTCGGCTGAGGCCTCGGCCGGCGGCGTCTGCCAGACAACCTGTTGAAATGTGGCCGGTCGTGGAGCACACTGGCGTAACTACTCGTCTGTCATGTTAGGGGTGCGGGAGATGCCGACGGCTCGATCAGCCGGAAAAGATGGTGGACCCGAGGGCGGCCCGCTCGGCTACCGGGGCCCCCAGGTGTGCTCCATCGTCGGGATCACCTACCGCCAGTTGGACTACTGGGCCCGCACCGGCCTGCTCCACCCGTCCATCAGTCAGGCGCGGGGGAGCGGCTCGCAGCGGGTCTACAGCTATTCGGACCTGCTGCAGCTGAAGGTCATCAAGCGGCTGCTCGATGCCGGCGTCTCGCTCCAGGCGGCCCGCCGGGCCATCGAGTGCCTGCGCTCCAGCGGCGAGGATCTGGGGTCGGCGAACCTGGTCATCGACGACCGCCGCTCCGTGCTGGCCCGCACCGGGGAGGAGATAGTCGACCTGGTGCAGGGCGGACAGACGGTGCTCAACATCGTGCCGCTGGGCGGGGTGGTCACCGAGTTGCAGGCCGCCATCTCGGAGCTCGGCCTGTCGCGTCCGGAGCCGGCGGCTGCCGGGGCCGGGGACCCGACGGCCAACCGGCCGGCCGGGGCCGGGGATCCTACCCCCCGGGCCGGGGCCGTCTGAGCAACAGGCGGCTGGCGGCCGGCCGGGCCGGGCTGGCCGATCCGGGCGGGCCCACGAGCTAGCCCCCCGCCACCATCTAGGCTGTCCGGGGTGAACGCCCCGGACGAGTCGCTGCGCAGGTCCCCTCTGGACGCCGCCCACCGGGCCCTGGGCGCCAAGATGGTGCCCTTCGGC
>JAKAXN010000056.1 GCA_021816565.1 Actinomycetes bacterium | reverse complement strand
CGACCAGGCGATCGCCGTCACCGCCAGCGTCGGCTTCGTCGTCACCGACGACCCGACGGTGGAACCGGGCGACCTGCTCGCCGAGGCGGACATGGCCATGTACGACGCCAAGCAGTCAGGGAAGGACTGCTCCGCCGTCTTCGCCCCCCACATGAGGACCCGGGCCTCCGAGCAGCTCGACGCGGTGTCGGGGATCCGGCTCGGTCTGCACCGGGGGGAATTCCGGCTCCACTACCAGCCCATCGTGGAAGCCCGCTCCGGCCGGACGGTCGGGACCGAGGCCCTGCTCAGGTGGCAGCACCCCACAGTCGGGCTGATCCCCGCCGGCCAGTTCATCGACTTCGCCGAGGCCTCGGGTCTGATCCTGCCGCTCGGTGAATGGATCCTCCGCACGGCGTGCAACCAGTCCGCGGAATGGCGGCGGAACGGAATGCCCAGCCGGGTATCGGTCAACATCTCGGCTCTGCAGCTGACAGGATCGGATGTGGTGTCGGTGGTGAGGACCGCCCTGGAGGAGAGCGGCGCCCACCCGGGCGACATCTCCCTGGAGGTCACCGAGAGCGCCGTGATGGCCGATGTGGACCGAGCCCACGAATCCATGGCCGCGCTCAGGGCCCTCGGCCTGCTCGTGGGCCTGGACGACTTCGGCACCGGCCACTCCTCGCTCTCGCATCTGGCCCGCCTGCCGGTCGACTTCGTCAAGATCGACCGGTCCTTCGTGGGTCACAGCCCGGCACCGAGAGCGGCCGCCCTGCTGGAAGGCATCATCGCCCTCTGCCGGGCCCTCGATCTGCCGACCGTCGCCGAGGGCGTCGAGACCGACGAGCAGCGCCAACAACTGGAACAGCTCGGGGTGGCCTACCTGCAGGGGTTCCTCTTCGGTGCCGCAGCCGCGCCGGAGGAGCTCATCCGCCCGGCGCCATCTCATCCCGGCCGGGTGACGGCCGCGCAGCCCACCGGGCCGCACACTTCTCGGTGTGACGCCCCCGAACAGCTTGCGGTCCCGCCGGTGGGTCGAGTTGGCGGCCGGTGCGGTCCTTGTGGCCGCCGCCGCCGAGGAGGTCAGCTACCTCCGCCACCGGCTGCGGCGTCAGACCCAGGCCTGGTGGGACGAGGCCGAGCACCGGGACCACTACGGGGTGGAGCGCTCGATGCTCGATCTGCTGCTCCCGAGGATCCTGGTCCGGCGCCTCCGGGCCTGACCGGTCAACCCCGACGACGCCTCGTCCGGGACCTTGGTCAGGCTCCGGGTGTCACCTTCATCGGGTGACGGCAGCCCGGGCGGGGAAGGCGATGCTGGATCCGAACCTCGAGAAAGGGAGCACCCCATGGCGAATCAACTTGCCACTTCCTATCCACTGCTGGACGTCTTCTTCACAACGCTGTGGATCGTGGGATTCGTGCTGTGGATCTGGTTGGTGATCGCCATCTTCACCGATCTGTTCCGCGATCACGCCATGAGCGGATGGGCCAAGGCCGCATGGATCCTGTTCGTCCTGATCCTGCCGGTGATAGGCGTGCTCACGTACCTGATCGCCAGGGGCGGGGCCATGCGTGAGCGGGCGGTCGAGGATGCCAAGGCCCAGGAGCAGGCCACCCGGGAGTACATCCGGAGCGTGGCCGGCGGCGAGGGGACCGCCACCACCGCCGACGAGCTCAGCAAGCTGGCTTCCCTGAGGGACCAGGGGGTCATCTCCCAGCAGGAGTTCGAGGAGCAGAAGAACCGGCTCCTCTCGAGCGCCGCCTGACCGCCCCCTCCGATCCACCCGGATGGCCCCCTCCGGGGGGCCATCCCCGCGTTTGTCCCGCCCGGTCAGGCCAGGCCGAGTTCCTCGGCCCGGCCTATGGCCTCCCGCCGGCTGTTGACCCCCAGCTTGCGGTAGATGGTCCTCAGGTGCGTCTTCAGCGTGTTCACCGAGATGAACAGCCGGGCCGCCATCTGGGTGCTCGAGAGAGGAGTCGGCAGGTACCGGATGATCTCGCGCTCCCTGGCGCTCAACCCGAGCGGAGCGCGAAGCGGCGCACCTCCCGGTCGGCCCGGCTCTCCCCCGCCAGCAGGCCTGGGACCCGGAGCGGTCCGCGCGACGCTCCGCAACAGCCGCGCAACCGGCGGACCCCCGTCCATGAGGAGTTGCGGGCAGCCGCGCTGCTCGGCGATCGCCACCAACCGCCCGGCCCGGCGGAGAGCCTGACGCCGACGGCCGGTGTCGAACTCCACCACGGCGGTCCACATCTCCTTCTCCAGCACCCCCAGAGGGTCTGCCGCTCCGCTCGGCCAGCCCCCGAGTCGGAGGACCGCCAGATCGAGGTCTCCGCCGGCCAGAGCCGCCTGCACCGCCGCCCCGGCCAGGGCCGGGGTCCAGGGCCCCGAGAAGTTGCCAAGGACGTGCTCGGCCCTTCCCAGGTCCCCCTGCATCAGTTCCAGCCGGACCTCACCGGCGCGGAGCCGTCCCTCTATCAGCGGGGGCAGGGGATCCGGCGAGCGGGCTTCGAAGAGGCGGATGGAGCGCAGCCCGGAGCCGGGCGAGCCTGCCGCCAGGGCGGCGAGGGACCGCTCCACCGCGAGCACCGCCGCGCTGAGCGCCGACCAGTCGACCTCCTCCCCCAGTTCGGGGGTCGACATCCACCGGTCGGCCCCTCCCAGGTCTCCCTCCTCGCGGTGCACGTGGGCGAGAGCCAGCACGGCCTCCCCCACCGCCTCCTCGGACCGGTGTCGGCCCGACCCCTGGCGGGCCAGCACCTGCGCCGCCCGGTAGCGGGCCGCTCTGTGGTTACCGGTCCACGCCTCGGCCAGGGCCAGCGACGCGCCGGCCTCCGCCAGGATCTCGGGCGGGACGTCACCAGCCCGCCGCAGGATGGAGAACACCATCCGGCTGGAATCCAAGTCACCGACCTGCCAGTGGGCCCGCACCAGCGCCGTCAAGGCCAGCCAGCGGAGGTGACGGTCGTCCAGGCCCAGTGTCCCCGGCTCCGGGTCGCCCCCGGCGCCCAGCTGCCCGATCCCCCGGATCCCGGCGGTGACGGCGTCGACCGGCCGGGCGTCGCGAGAAGCCCGCACCGCTCCCATGGCATCGACCACTGCCTGCTCCCGGGTCGAGAGGTCCCGGGAGTGGAGCGTCCGGCTGATCTCCCCGGCCCGCCCCGACTGCCCCAAAAGCGTGAGAGCGGCCACCTGCCGCAGCGCCACCCCCTGCCTCCGCCCCCGCGGGTGGAGCGGCACGCGGTCCAACCAGCCCACCGCCTGGCCCAGCCTCCCGTCCCGCCACAGCCTCAGGCCATGACGGTCGATCAGCTCGATCAGCTGCTCCCAGTCCTCGGCCTCCACCAGGTACGGCGCCGCCAAGTCGGGCCGGTCGTGGAACAGCAGCCAGGCGGCGGCGGACCTCAGCAGACGGGCCTCCGCCGCCGGTTCGCGCTGTCTCAACTCTTTCCGCACGACGGCGCGGACGGGGGCCAAGCACCGGTAGGACCCGGGGACGGTCGGATCCGGCCGTATGAGCAGGCGCTCGCGCTCGAGCCGGCGGATGGCGGCCGCGGACCGGGTCCCGGCCCCGACGGCCCGGCACAGGGGGGCGTCGAACTCGGTCAGGACCGAAGAGCGGACCAGGAACCGCCTCAGGTCGTCCGGCTCCCGGTCGAGGATCTCCTGGTGCACGTATGCCGCCAGGTGCCGCCCCACGGATCCGCTGCCCCTGACCGCGTCGTCCGCGGACGCACCACTTCTCAGGGCGGCTGCCACCAGGCGGACGGCCACCGGCCAGCCGTCCGTCCACGACATGAGCACGCCGAGCTCACCATCGGTCAGCAGACTGCCTGACATCTCCCGGACCAGCCGGCCGGCCTCCTCGGACCTGAAGGCCAGATCGGCTTCTCCGACGACCGCCACCTCCGATGACCGCGCCGGATCCAGCGCGGGAGCCTCACCTGGTCGACAGGCGTAGAAGAAGTGGATCCCCGGGAAGGACCCGGCGAGGGCCGCTCGGACCGCCACGCCGGCCGGGTCCCGGGTGTCGCTACCGAGCGGTGACGCGCCGCGGTCGACGACGGCGATGGTGGCGCCGTCGGTCCTCTCGACGAGGTCCGCCCCGGCGGCGACCAGCAACCCGGCAGAGCCGGGACGGCGCCGGGCACTCCTGGGATATCCGCCACCGGACCAGGATCCGAGAAGTTGCCGCAGCGCCACCGTCTTGCCGTAGCCGGGCGGGGCGGTGACAACGGTGACGGGCCGGCCCAGCCCCCGAGCCAGAACCTCGATCACGCGGGGGCGCACCAGGGTGTCAGTCGGGCCGCCCCACAGTCCGGCGGGCTCGGTACCGACGTAGCCCGCTGCGAGGTCTGCCACGGTCTGCACAGCAGTCAAGTCTCCCGATCGGCCACCCCCGCCCCACAGGGCCAATGGTCAGCGCCGGTACCCGCCTGCTGTCACCACAGGTGCAGTTCCTCGGCCACGGCAATGGCGTCGCTGCGCTCCGTCACCCCCAGCTTCCGGTAGATGTGCTTGAGGTGGGTCTTAACGGTATTGAGGGAAACGCCGAGAGTCTCGGCTATCTCCAGGTTGGTCATCCGGGTCGGGAGCAGCGGCAGGACCATGTACTCCCGGTCGGTGAGCTGTTCGACCAGACCTTTGACCGTGCGGCCAGGGGAGGTGGTCACCGGACTCTCGCACACCTCCCTCAGGAACGGGGTCGGCGACTCCCGGTAGAGGACGCGAGCGGCGCTCACGACCGGAGCCGGCCGGAGGCCCTCCAGCCACCCTTCCGCCGAGCAGGCTGCTATGGCCTCGGCCAGGCGGGTGCGGGCCAGGTCCGCACGCCCCGACAGGTGGTCCACCACGGCCAGCCAGAGGCCCCGTTCGATGCCGGCTCTCGGGCCGGGGTCATCCGGCCACTGGCCGATCAGCGCCCCGGCCCGCCCCAGATCCAGCCGCTCGACGGCCATCTGGATCTCGACCGACAACACATCGGAGGTCCGCCGGGGGGACGACTGCAGTGAGTGGGTCGCAGCAGCGGTCTCCCCGGAGGCGAGGAGCAACCGGGCTTCGGCTGAACACCAGCGGGCCTCGATCTCCTCGGGCAGCAGACGGTAGCGGCGCGATCGGGACCGGTGGGCCTCGAGCGCCGTCAACCCCGCGGCAGGGCGGCCCTCCGCCGCGGCCAGGAGCGCCTGCTCGATCACCACCAGAGCCGACGCCACCCGGTCGGTGCCGGCGGACTCGGCCAGACCGGCGTCGTGCAACCACGAGCGGGCCTGCTCCAGGTCGCCGCGCTCTCTCGCCACCCTCGCCAGCGCTATGCAGGCGGCCGGTGCCATCAGCTCGCTCCCGGCGCGCCGGGCCAGGAGGACAGCCCGCCGCCCGGTGCGTTCGGCGACCGTCAGGCGTCCCGACCAGGCATCGGCGAGCGCCATCCATCCGAGGGCCGCGGCCCGCCACATCGGGTGGGCCGCGGTCGATCCGTGCTCCAGAGCCTCCCTGGCCGGCTCCAGCCTCCCCTCGTACACGAGCCCGGCCCCGCTCACGGTCGCCGCTGCGCTGGCCACCTCCTCCCGCCCAAGGGCCAGTCCGAGCACGTCGGGGAACCCGCCGGCCGGCTCCTCTCCGAGGTCCCGGTCCCGGGTCCACTGCAGGACCTCCTCCGAGCCCTCCACGGCATCCCGTACCCGTCCGGCCCGCAGGGCGGCATAGGCACGGATCAGCTTCCCCATGACCAGATGGGGCCAGGGGGGCGGGCCGTCCTCCTCCATAGCCGTGAGGACCCGCCCGGCCGCCGAGCTCCGGCCTCCGATGGCCCATCCGGCGGCCTCCACCAGGCGGACCGAGGGGTCCTCCACCCGCAGCCGGGTGGGTGATCCAGCCAGGAGGGCGGCCATCGAGCGGGCCCGGTCGGGGTCCAGCATGTCGGCCGAGAAGTCGGCGACCGTGGCGAGGAAGTCTCCCCAGGCTCCCGCCTGCGCCAGATACCGCAGCCCCGTGTCGAGCTCGCCCCGGCCGATGTGCCAGCCGGCCGCCCTCCGCAGCAGTTCCGGCTCCAGGGACCGGTCCACCTCCCTCAGACGACCGCGCAGGACGGTCCGGAAGAGCTGGTGGTAGCGGTACCAGCCGGACCCGGGCTCCTCGACGCTGACGAGGAGGGATCTGCGGAGCAGATCATCGAGGACCGCCTGGCTGGCGGCGCGGCCGGTGAGGGCGTCGCAGAGGGATCCGGTCATCCGCTCCACCACCGAGGTCCGGAGCAGGAATTCCAGCGTGGCGTCGGGCAGGTGGGACAACACGTGCTCCGTCAGGTAGCCCGCAACGCTGCGGTCGTGGCCGCCGAAGGTCGCCACGAGCTCGTCGGCGTCAGCTCCTCCGCGAAGCGACAGGGCCGCCAGATGCAGGGCCACCCCCCATCCTTCCGTGCCCCTGACCAGGCGGCCGATCCGGTCGTCCGTGAGGCGCACGCCAGCCAGCGTGGCGACCAGGTCGGCGGCCTCCTCCGAGGTGAAGGCCAGGTGGCTCTGGCGGATCTCGACCAGCTCTTCGGACAGGCTGGGGTGGTAGTAGCGGGGAGGGGGATCCACCTGGCTGGCGATTACGAATCTCAGGACCCTGGGAGCGTGCTCTATCAACGTGGCCAGCTCGTCGAGAGCGACCGGATCGGTCAGCTGCTGGTAGTCGTCGATCACCAGGGCGGTGGGAGGGAGTCTTTCGAGCCGTTCCAGGAGTGCCAGGTCCACGACGCGCACGTGAGTCGGATGATGTGAGAAGGGGCCGCCGTGAAACCGGGCGGCCCCGACCTCGGCCGGCACGCCGAGGGCATCGCTGACGGCACCCATGAGGACCCGGCGGTCGTTGTGCTGCTGCGAGAGGGTGATCCATCTGACCCGGTGACCCTGATGCGACCGGGCCCACTGGCTCAGAAGCACCGTCTTGCCGTATCCGGTCGGCGCCACCACCGTCGTCAGCTTCTGCTGGACGGCAAGTTCGAGGAGGAACAGCAGCCGCCTCCGGAACACGGCGGTCGCCGGCGTGGCGGGCGGCTCGAACCGGCCGGCCCATAGCGGGCCCAGGACTCGGGGGTGCATCCCCGACGGTGCGGCGGGGGATGCCTCCTCTGGCGCGCCGGACGGGTCCCGACTCACGGTCCCAGACTGCCGGCCGATGCTGAGGTCATCGTCACCCCATGAGTGTGAGGGCCGGGCCAGGCCGGTGCCAGGGCGCTTGGGCCCGGTCCCGCCATGGTCGATGGTCCTTACCCAGCGAAGGGTGACGTTTGCGCTCGAGCGAAGCGGCAGTCTGGCGTCATGGTGAATCCCACTGGTGGCCGCCTGCCGGGATCACGCTACGAGATCGTCGTCAGGGGCCGCCTCGGCGGTGCTGTGATCCAGGCGCTGGACGGCCTCGACCTGCTCAGATCCGGTGCCGACGCGACCCACCTGTCGGGGTGGTTCGTCGATCAGGCAGCCCTGTACGGGGTGCTCAGGGAGCTCGGCGATCTGGGCCTCGAACTGTGCTCGGTGCAGCGCCTGCCGGAGCGGCGGTGACACCGCCGCAACCTGCACGCGCCGGCAGGAAGGAGAAGTTCGCCGCGTTCATCGGGGCGATCCGTTCCGGTGATGCGGAGAAGGTGGAGGAGGCGGTGGTGGCCCTCAGCCGCCTCCGACCGGCGTACGCACCCCTGGCGTTTCTCGTCGGGGCGTTCGCCATGCTCTTCGACGGGGTGAAGCTGCTCGTCCTCAACTGGCGGCTCGGCATCGTGGAGGCCCTGCCCGCCATGTGGGTGTGGTTGGCCATGCTCGACCTCAGAGTCCACATGTTCGGGGGCCGGGGGGCGCGGACGCTGGAGGGGGCGGCGCTGATCGCATCGGTGGGCCTCGTCGCACTGGTGACCATGGCGGCGTTCTTCCTGAACGGCGTGTTCGCCTTCGCCCTGGCTGCACCGGGGCCGCCTCTCGTCCGCCCCGCGGCAGCGCAGGCCCGTTCCTCGGCTGTCCCTCTTCTCGGCTGGGGGCTGCTGGAGGGGATCGGGCTGGGGGTGGCCACGCTGGTCAGTGGCCGCTGGGGTAAGGGGTGGTTCGTCCTGGCCACCGGGTCGATGATCGGGGTGGTGATGTTCAGCTACGTCGCCATCCCGTCGCGGATACTCGGGCTGGGCGCGTCCGAGCGGAGCTACAGCCGGAGGGACCGGGTGATCGCTGCTGTCATAGCCGGGATCCTCGGGACGCTCGTCTGCACCCCTCCTTACATGCTCGGCCGCCTGGGCATCGCCCTGCTCGGGGTGCAACCGCTGGTGGTTCCTGCGGTCATCCTGCTGGTCATCGGATTCGGGATGCAGGCCGGGGCATCGGGATCGGTCAGGGCGATCAAGATGAGCACGAAACTGGCCAGGGTCGCCGGCGGGCCGCACTCCAGCGAGCCCGCCGGCGAGCGGCGGCCCCGCTCCCCTAACGGGTCCGGGTCGTCGCGGGCAGCTTCCAGGTCCGGCTCTGGACGGCATCCGGGCCGAGGGTCCACGACCGGGGGGCCGTCCATCCGCTCGTCGGCCGAAGTGACACCTCCGCGCTGACAGGGTTGGCCAGCGGCTGCAAACGCACCGACATGCTGTAGCGGGGGCCGGCCGGGAGCCGACCGGCGAGCGATACCACCAGTCGGCCGGTGCCTCCCGGCGGGATCTCGACGTATCCGGAGTAGGCCATGACCCCGAGCTCCGGCAGCGGACCGCTCAGATGGAACGGTCGGCCCCCGAAGCTCGCCGAGGTGACGCCGAGCGGTGTGTACAGGGTCAACCACTCCTTGTCGACACCCGAGGCCAGGCCACTCCCGGGGAAGCTCCCGACTACATAGGCGGGCAGGCCGGCGGCGTCGGCGTCGTTGCGCAGGTCGACGGTGAGACGTGACCGCACGGCCCCGGTGGCCGGGTCATAGACCACATCGTCGCGTACCGACTCGTGGAGGTAGGCATCGATCTTGTTGTTGTCGTAGTTGGACAGCGTCACGGCCAGCACGTCGCTCGACGGTCCCGGCCGGGGGAAGGCCCCAGCGAGTCCGGCCCGTCTCAGCAGAGGCTGGACGGCGCGGTCCGCGGTCCAGAACGACAGGCGGCCCTGCTCGGCCATCGGCTCCAGGGCCGACAGCAGGGCGCGCGGGGACGGGAAGCGGGACCTCATGAAAGTGTTGAAGCCCGCCGCCAAGGCCTCCTGGAGGACGTCGTGGCGGGAGGCGTCGGAGGACGAGGCGCCCATCAGGTACTGCTGGCGCAGGAGCACGTCCGCCGCGTCGGTGGCGGTCAGCGGCTGCGGCAGGCCGGGGACCGCGACAGGTCCGGTGAAGCGGAGAATCGCCTGGAGCGCGTACGGATCGAGCATCAGCACCCCGTCCAGGCCGGCACCGCCCTGCATCTGCGGGTACAACTGCGAGATCACCTGGTCGACGGTCGGGAAGTCGGGCGAGTAGGTGAGGTCCTGGAAGTGACCCTGCGGGTCGAAGGCGCTGTAGCGGTCGAGGTACTGCACCTCGCCCCGGAGGGATGCCCCGCTCCCCGGGGGGGGTTGCAGCAGAGGGGCCCGGCCCTGCCGGATCATGGTCAGCCGGCCCTGGTCCGCGGCCACCACCGCGTAGGCGGCGATGAACCCCCCGAGTCCCCGGTCCTCAGCCGGATTCGTGAAGACCACCAGGTAGCGCTGGACCCCGGACCCGCCGAGCAGGACCGGGGCCTGGCGGAGCGCCGAGGCGGCCATGCCCGCCGTTGCGCTGTAGCGCTGCAGTTGCCGGCCCAGCACGTCGAGACGCCGCTGGATGGGGGCGACCAACCACGGGCTGCGCACCGCCTCGAGGGTCGCTCCGGTCCGGTCCAGCGCCGCTGCAACGCCCTGGACCGGAGCGGCCACGGCCCGGATGGCGGCCAGGTCGAACATTCCCCTCCCGGCTTCGAACCGGCGCCCCTGCAGGGATCGGGCCGCCGCCGCGGCCGATGCCGTCAGTCCGTGGCCGGCCCGGCTGACCTCGGCGACGGCCCGCTGCTGCTGGGCCACCAGCGGGATCACGCGGCCGGCCCGGAGCCACCATGCGGACACCCGCCGGTCGGCCCCGGCCAGGTCGGTCGACGCCGACGACAGATCCCTCACCGCCGCGGACATCCGGTCCGAACCCATGTCCCGCAGGGCGGACCTGGCGGCCGACACCCCACCGTCGAGCTGGGCCCGGGCCTGCAGGAGCGAGACGGCCACTGCGGCCGTGACCGCCACGGCCAGCACGGCCAGACCGGATGAGATGCCCAGCAGCCATCTGCGGGGGCGCCTCGGGAGCCTGCGGCAGGCCGAGGCCACCACCACCACCGACACGACCCCGGCGACCAGCGACGGCAGTCCGAGGAAGGCCTGCGCCGGCCATCGGAGCATGGCCTGGGCCGCGAGCGCGGCGGTCAGCGAGCCGACCAGCGGTCGGCGACGCTCGGGGATGGTGTGAAAGAAGGCGAGAAGCAGGCCGGCCCCCGAAGGCAGCCACATCCAACGCCGGCTCAGAGCCACGGCTACGACGCCTGCGGCCAGGAGTGCGGCCCGACCCGCCGCGGCACCCGCGGCGGTCACCAGCGCGGCCAGCAAGCCGGAAAGGAGGGGGTCCACCGTGGAGGTACCCGTGGGGTGGGCGCCGGCCAGCGCTCCCGCCGCTCCCGACACCACGGCCATCCCGGCCACGGCCACGGCCAAACCCAACCGGGCGGGGGCTGCTCCAGCCGTGAGGCCGGCCGCCCGGCCGGCCGGAGCCGGGGCCGCCCCGGCCGGCACCGGCCGGGCAGGGGCCTCATCCGGCCCGGCCGTAGGCCCGGGCGGCGGTCCGATGAGTGTCACGTGCCGTGCCGGTTGGGGCCGATCAGCCCCGGCTGCGCCGTTTCCGGCCCACCAGGACGAAGGCCCCGCCCAGCCCGATGGCCCCGGCCCCGGCCGCCACGGTGGTCACCACGTCGGCCCCGGTGAAGGCCAGGCCCGAGGATGCCGCCGTGACCGGGGCTGCGGCCCCCGCTACGGGGACCACTGCAGCGGCTGCTGGAGTGGCGGCTGTCGGTGTCACCGTGCTCGACGCCGGAGCGGTGGAGGGCTGCACGATGAGGCCATCGGCCAGAACCGCGCCGCATCCGTTGACCGAGATGGTGTGCAGCCCGGGGGTCAGCGAGGTGGGGGCGGTGAGGGTGGCGCTCGAGGTACCGGTCGTCGGCACCGTGATCGTGCCGAGCGGCACGGATGAACCGCCCACCATGACCGCGGCTGTCGTAGCGGTCGGCAACGAGCCCGGTCCGACGGTGACCGTCACCTGGAACGGCTGGCCCGGGTACACCGACGTCGGGCTGACGCTCATGACACACTGGGCCTGCGGCCCGTAGGTGTCGGCGGCCGCCGACGCGGCGGGTAGGGCCAGAGCCAGGCCTCCGAGACCCGACACCACGAGGGCCAGTCCCGGGACGACCCGCCCGACCCAGCGGCCGGGACCGGCGCCACGCGTGGTCGTCCAGGCCGGTTCCGCAGGGCGCCGGCAAACCCGGTCGGCACCTCGATCTCGGGGTGAAATCATCGGTTACGTCCCTTCCGCTCTCCGGCGCGTAGCCGGACCAACAGGATGAGGACGCCAGACCCGGTCTGATACGCGCCGCCGGGAGGGTTCGGACTCCCGTCAGGCCCCGACGGTCGGCTCGGGGGCGGCCGGGTCGGGGTGGAGCAGCGGCAGCCGCCCGTCGGCGGACCGGCGATGCCGGGCCCGGGCGCCCGGCCGGCCCGGTACCACCCCGGTGGAGGAGAGCCATCCCTGGTGACGGAACAGCAGGAACAGCCCGGCTGCTATGCCGACCGGCACGGCCACACCCAGGCCGATGAACGCCCCGATGGAGTCGATGCGGGCGGTCATCCAGCCGAAGTTCTGGCCGAAGAAGCCGGTCAGGAACGTCAGGGGGAGGAAGACCGTGGCGATGAGGGTGAGCTGCTTCATCACCACGTTCAGCCGGTTGGACACGGTGGACAGGTGGGTGTCGAGGGCCCCGCTGAGCAGGTCCCGGTAGCTGTCCACCAGATCGCTGATGCGGATCAGGTGGTCATAGAGGTCCCGGAAGTAACGTTCCGCCTCGCGGGTCATGCCGGGGAGCAGGTCGTCGTTGCTGAGCACCGAGGCGAACATGTCCCGCTGCGGTGTGACCACCTTGCGCAGCCCGATCAGGGCGCGCTTCATGTCGAACAGCGTCCCGAGCTGCTCGTCGGTGGGCCGCACCAGGATCTGGTCCTCCAACTCGTCGATACGGTCGTCGAGGGCGGCGAGCGCCGGGAAGTAGCCGTCGACCAGGCTGTCGACCACCCGGTAGAGCAGCATCACGTGGTCGGTCCCGGGCATCCCCTTCTGGCTCATCCTTCCGGCCAGGGCGGCCAGGCCGGGATAGGGATCGTGGTGGATCGTCACCAGGTAGCTCTCCGTATAGAAGCAGTGCACCTCGATCAGCCGGCCGTCGGCGCCGGCGCTGTAGACGACCAGCAGGGAGAACCTCTCGTAGGTGTCGATCTTGGGCCGCTGCCCGAAGTGCTCGGCGTCCTCCACCGCCAGCGGGTGGAAGCCGAAGGTGTCGCGCAGCAGGCTCACGTAGCGCACCGGATCGGGGCACACCAGATCCAGCCAGAAGCGGTCCGGCCCAGCCAGGAGCCGCTCGATGACGGGCTGCTCCACCGGGTGCTGACAGCCGTCGGAGGTGATGAGGTGGCCTTCCATGGCGGTCATTCTTCCCTTCCGTGCGGAAGCGACGGCCGGTGCCGGCTGCACACGGCGGGAGGCGACCCCCGCGCCGTGAAAGCATCCTCATCCCCGGTTAACCGGCGAATCACGAAAATGACGCATAGTTCCGCTCCAGGACGACCAGGGGGCGGGCCGAGAAAGTGCGCAGTGAGGACGCGGAGCCGGTGCAGCTGATCGTGGACACATCACGCTGTGACGGATGCGGTGCCTGCGCCTCGGTGTGCCCCGAGCGGATCTCTCCCGGACCGTGGGGCTTCCCCCGTATCGACCGCCGGACCGTCGGCGACCGGGAGGCCGTACGGCGGGCCGCCTGGGCCGTCTGGGCCTGCCCGCGCTCCGCACTCAGCCTTGCTGACACGGCGGTGGCGGCTGGGTCACAATAGGTACATGCAGCGACGGACCGAACCCGGCCGGCTCCCGTGGCGCAGCGCGCCCGTGGCCGTGACGGTCTCCGCCGTGGGAGCCATCGCGGTGGTGGCCATCGCCTACATCGGCGGGACCGATCCCAGCGTGGCCGGTGGTATCAAGTTCAACTCCTCCGGGGGACCCACCGTCGCCTCGGTGTCCGCTGATCCGACGCTGAGCCCGAGCGGGGCGCAGCTGTCGGCGGCCGGCCCGGCCGGCCCCTACACCCGGCTGGCCGGTCCTCTGACGCTGGGCCGAACCGCCACCGGGAGCCTGCCGGCGGCGACGAGCGGGCCGGCGGCGTCGGCACCGGCCCCTCACGGCGGCGACCTGTCCGGCTACCAGCCGCAGGCAGCCCTCGAGCCGGGTGGGCTCCCCAGCGGGCCGGCAGACCCCGCTCCGTCTGACCAGGCCGGCGCCACACCCACGCTCACCGTTCCTGCGGATGTGCACAACACGGTATCGGTCCCGGTGCCCGAGACCACCGCCCCGTCCGTTACCGCTCCGCCCGCCACGCCAGCCGTCCCCCCGACCCCGCAGACATCCACGCTGGCCGCCGGCGAAGCCGGCAGCGGCACGACCCGGGGCGCGGTCGGGAGTCTCAGCTCCGGACAGAAGGTGGGCTCCCAGATCGGCTCCGACGGCTCCGCCTTGGCCGGGAGCACCCCGACCGTGACGACGGTGCCGAACCGGGGGACCGGCACCAGCGTCTCGCCCAGCTTCGTCGCCCCCGACTATCCGGTGGTCGTAGCCGACTCCACCAACCACGGACACCGAAAGAGCGGATCCAGCCATTCGAAGAGCCGGTGACCGGCTCGTCGATCTCCGCCCGGTCGGGTCGTTCGACCCGGGGCCGGGCCACCACCCGATTCCGCCGGACCGCCGGCGAGGGCCTTTCGCCGGCGGCCATCGGCGCCGGGGAGGGTCCTTTCGGGGACCGACCGTCGGCGTTGACCCGGATCTCCCGGCGGGCGGGTACCGCCGGGAGGCTGGCCTCCCTGCACGCCATCGTCCTGGCTGCGGTCATCACCGGTTCGGTCCTGGCCCTCCTCCACACCACCACGGTGGGTATACAGACGGTGGCCATACAGCAGCTCGATGCCGAGTTGCAGTCCTACCAGCAGGCCCTGGCCGCCGACCACACGGGGGCCGACCTGCGCGCCGTGTCGACGGGCTACCTGCGCTCCCATGCCGTAGCTGACGGCAACCTGCTCGAGGTCAGCCAGCCGTTCGCCTGGGCGGTGGCCAATGCCGGGGGTTCGGCGTTGGCCCACTCCCCCGCTGTCGCCGCCGTATCGGAACGCATACCGGCCCGCAGCGAACTGATCTCCAGGCACGTGGCCGGCCGCGACGTCGAGCTGCTGGCATCGCCCATCACCCAGTCCGGCCGACCCACCGGGGTGTTCATAGCCACCGTCGACCTGAGCGGCCTGCGCCCGGCACGCGACGCAGCCTTCCGGCTGGCCCTGGCCGAAGGGGCGGTGGCCCTGGTCGCCGGGGTGGCCAGCGCCTACCTGCTCCTGCGCCGGCTGCTGCGCCGCATCGGGGGCATCACCAAGACAGCCGAGACGATCGGCCGGGGCCGCCTGGCCGAGCGTCTCGGCGATCAGGGCACCGGTGACGAGGTCGGCGAGCTGGCCCGCAGCTTCGACTCGATGCTGGACCGGATCCAGGACGCGGTGCAGGCCCAGCAGGCCCTGCTCTCGGACGTGTCCCACCAGCTGCGCACCCCCCTGACCGTCGCCCGCGGCCATCTGGAGATCCTGCAGCGCAGCGGGGCCACCGACCCGGCCGGGGTCCGTGACACCCTCGGCGTGGCCATCGGGGAGCTGGACCGGATGGGTCAGCTCGTGGAACGCCTCCTGGTCCTGGGCCGGGCCCGCGAGCCGGTCCGCCCGGACCTCCACGACGTCGACCTGCGGTCGTTCCTGGCCGACTTCGAGGCGTCGTGCCGGGTGCTGGCCGACCGCAACTGGGTCCTCGGGCCGGTCCCCGATGCAGTTGTGCGATTCGACGAGACCGAGGTCCGCGGCGCGCTGCTCAACCTGGTCGACAACGCCGTCAAGGTCACCTCCCGGGGTGACACCATCGCGGTCGTGGCCCGCGTCGAGGGCCCCGTGCTCACGATCTCGGTGGACGACGCCGGGCCGGGCATCGCCGAAGCGGACCGGCGTAGCGTCTTGAACCGGTTCTGGCGGCCCGGTCACGACCGGACCACCGGCAGCGGTCTGGGACTGGCCATCGTCAGCGCGGTGTGCCAGGCCCACGGCGGCCGGGTGGACATCTCCGATTCCGAGCTTGGAGGAGCCTCGATCACAATGGTGCTGAAGGACCTCGACGGGCGGTTGCGTTGAGAGTGCTCCTGGTGGAGGACGACCCCGGCATCTCCTCGTTCCTGAGCAAGGGGCTGGCCGCCGAGGGCTACCAGACGGTGGTGGCCCCGGACGCGGCATCAGGCATGGCAGAGCTGGGGGCCGAGGACCCGGACTTCGACATAGTGCTGCTCGACCTGGGCCTCCCGGACGGTCCCGGCGAGGACGTGCTCACCGGCATCCGCCGGCGGAACCCCACCCTGCCGGTCATCATTCTCACCGCCCGGGGCCGCATAGAGGACAAGGTCCAGGGCCTCGACATGGGAGCCAATGACTACGTCACGAAGCCGTTCTCCTTCGAGGAACTGCTGGCCCGGATCCGCACGGCGGTGCGTACCACCTCCCAACCGGCCGGCCACGAGCTGGTGGTCAGGGACCTGCGTCTCGACGTGCTCACCAAGGTCGCCTGGCGGGCCGGGCGACGCATCGATCTGGCGCCGCGGGAATGGGCCCTCCTGGAGCTGTTCATGCGCAACCCCACCCAGGTCCTCAGCCGGGCCCGGATCCTGTCCCACGTATGGGACTACTCGTTCGACCCGGGCAGCAACGTGGTCGACGTCTATGTCGGCTACCTCCGGCGCAAGATCAACTACCCCGGGCTCGAACCGATGATCCTGACCGTCCGCGGCGCGGGCTACCGGCTGACCAACCCCTGACACCGGGGCGTCACCGAAAGTTCACCCCCGCTGCAGGGGCGGATACCAGGAGATCGGACGAGGGGCGTCCAACTTCTTACGGGATGCCATCCCGCCGCGAACACGCCATCTTGAGCCGCCGCCGCTTCCTGGCCGGGATCGGGTCAGCCGGAGCGGCCACCCTTTTGTCCTCGTGGATGCCAGCCGTCATAGACCGGGCCTACGCCGCCAGCGGCAACGCCGGGCCGGGCAGCCTCTCCGATATCGAGCACTTCGTGTTCCTCATGCAGGAGAACCGCAGCTTCGACCACTACTTCGGCACCCTGTCGGGGGTCCGGGGCTTCGATGACCCCACCGCCGCTCCCGGCGTGTGGCGCCAGCGGGGGTACCAGCCGGGCCGGGGCGTCACGCCCGACGGCTACACCATGCCCTTCGCCTTCCAGAGCGACGCCACCCACAACGACCAGTGCCTGAACGACCCCACCCACGACTGGGGACCCCAGCACGAGGCGTGGAACGGCGGGGCCATGGACCGCTGGATGACGGCCCACCTGGCCGCCGACGGGGCCGCCAACGGACCCGTCATCATGGGCTACTACGACCGGTCGACCCTGCCCTTCTACTACCAGCTGGCCGACGCCTTCACGATCTGCGACAACTACCACTGCTCGGTGCTCGGCCCCACCTACCCGAACCGGGCCTACTGGATGTCGGCGACCCTGGACCCGGACGGTCGAGCCGGGGGCCCCATCCTCGCCACGTTGAGCAACCCCCTCCCCGACCCCGGCTCGTGGGGCTACCTGCGCTGGAAGACCATGCCCGAGGTACTCGAAGAGGCCGGCATCAGCTGGAAGGTGTACCAGAGCACCGACGCCGTCGGGGGTATCCAGGGCGGCCTGCTCATGGACAACATCCTGCGCCTCTTCGAGCAGTACTCCACCCCCGGCCCCCTCTTCTCGAAGGGCCTGCTCCCCACGCTCGAGACCGACTTCTCCCGGGACGTGCTCACCGGGACCCTCCCGCAGGTGTCGTGGATCGTCACCGACTTCACCCAGTGCGAGCACCCGGCCGCCCCTCCCTCCCTCGGCGGGGTGGCCGTGGCCTACGTCCTGGACCTGCTCACCTCCAACCCGGCCGTCTGGGAGAAGACCGCTCTCGTCATCAGCTACGACGAGAACGGCGGGTTCTTCGACCACGTGGCTCCGCCCGTGCCGCCCGCCGGGACCCCGGGCGAGTTCGTGACCCGGAACCCGGCCAACCGGGCCCTCGGATCGCTCGAGGGCCAGCCTGGGCCGGTCGGGCTGGGCTTCCGGGTCCCCTGCCTGGTCATCTCCCCCTTCAGCCGGGGCGGGCTGGTGTACTCCGGCGTGCTCGACCACACGTCGCAGCTGCGGCTCCTGGAGACCCGCTTCGGGACCCCGGTCCCGAACCTGACCGCCTGGCGGCGGTCCGCGGTCGGTGACCTGACCGGGGCGTTCGACTTCGCCGCCACCCCCGACCCGGCCCCCACCAAGGTGGCGCCGATCATCGACCCGTATCTCGCCGTCGACGCCGCCAACGCCCTGCCGGGCACGCTCGGCCAGGGCATCCCCTACCCGTACCCGCCCAACTCCGTGCCCCACCAGGAGCCCGGGGTCCGCCGCCGTCCCAGCGGGATCGTGGCGGTCGCCGCGGCCGGCGGTTCCGCTCCGGCGCCGGGGGCCTCCGGGTCGGGCGCTTCCGGGCCGGGAGCCCGGGGCCGGTCACCGGCGCCGACCGGAGCCCACGTCGAGCCGGTCACCTCGCCGGGTTCGGCCCAACTGGCGGCCTCCCCGCGGCCGTCGGGGTCCCCGTCGCAGCCGTCTACGCCGGGTGCGGCCGGCTCGGCCGGCTCCGCTGTTACAGCGGCCACGGCGCCGGACGGGGGCGGGGCGCTGGCCGTGACCGGCAGCCCGCTCTACGACGAGGCGGTCAAAGCCGCCGGCCTGTTGAGCCTGGGCACCGCAGTGGCCGCTGCGGCGTCACGGCTCAGGAGCCCCGGCGGGGCCGGGGCGGGGGCGGCCGGCTCGGGCCTGGCGCCCGGGACGGACGAACCGGCCGGCTGAGACGGCAGCCGGCCGGTAGCCGGGCCGGCTACTCGCCCGAGGCGCGGGCCTCGGGGCGGTCCCACTCCCAGCGGTCGGAGTCGGACCACAGGCGATCCAGCTGGTAGAAGTCCCGGGCCTCGTCGAGCAGGACGTGGACCACGAAATCGCCGTAGTCCATGAGCACCCAGCGGGCGTCGTCGAGTCCCTCCACCCTGGTGGG
>JAKAXN010000055.1 GCA_021816565.1 Actinomycetes bacterium | reverse complement strand
ATCTCTCGGTGACGGAGGTGACTACGCCGTCTCGGTGCACCACCGCCGGACCGGGCCGGCCGTTTGAGCCTCTGAAGCCCTGGTAAACACAGAGGCATGAGCACCAACGTGGCCATCAAGTCCGGGACCTTCGAGGTGGGCGGCGAGCGCACCGTGACCAGGCTCGGCTACGGGGCCATGCAGCTGACCGGCAAGGGCGTGTGGGGTGACCCCGCGGACCCGGACGAGGCCGTCAGGGTCCTGCGCCGGGCCGTCGAGCTGGGTGTGGACTTCATCGACACCGCTGACTCGTACGGCCCGTTCGTGTCGGAGATGCTGATCAGGAAGGCCCTGCACCCCTACCCGGAGAACCTGACGATAGCCACCAAGGCCGGACTGACGCGGACCGGGCCCGGCGAGTGGCACCCGGTCGGGCGGCCCGAGTACCTGCGCCAGCAGTGCGAGCTGTCGCTGCGCCACCTCGGGCTGGAGCGCATCGAGTTGTACCAGCTGCACCGGATCGATCCGCAGGTACCGCTCGAGGATCAGATCGGCGAACTGGTGAAGTTGCGCGACGAGGGCAAGATCGCCCACATCGGCTTGTCCGAGGTCGACGTCGAGCAGCTGCAGGAGGCCCGGGAGCTGGCTCCGGTCGTGTCGGTGCAGAACCTCTACAACCTGGCCAACCGCAAGGCCGAGGACCTTCTCGGCTACTGCGAGGCCAACGGGATCGGCTTCATCCCGTGGTTCCCGCTGGCCACCGGGGACCTGGCCCGCCAGGACGGCCCGCTCAAGGACCTGGCCGCCGAGAAGCAGGTGTCACCCTCCCAGCTGGCCCTGGCCTGGCTGCTGCACCGCTCCCCGGTCATGCTGCCGATCCCGGGCACGTCCAGCGTGGCCCATCTCGAGGACAACATGGCCGCCGCAGGTATCGAGCTGTCCGATGAGGAGATGAAGGAGCTCGACGGCATCGCCTGACCGCCTCGCCCAGGTCGCGTCGCGGGGCCCGGAGCGGATGCGGCTAGAGGGAGAAGAGGCGGGCGCCGTTGTCCCAGAGCACCCGCCGCATCCAGCCGTCGCCGAATCCCAGCCCGTCGAGCCCCGATACCTGGGCGGCGAAGGCGTGGGGGATGGTCGGGAAATCCGACCCGAACACGATCCGCTCCCCCAGACTCTCCACCCGGTCGAGCAAACCCTCGGGGTATTCCGACAGGTAGGGCGGGTCGGTGAAGACCATGGCGGTGTCGAACCACACCGATGGGTGGTCGCCGGCCAGCTCGATGAACTCCCGGAAGTCCGGGGCGCCCATGTGGGCGATGACCAGGCGCAGCCCCGGGAACCGTCGGAGCAGCCGCCGCACCGGGTCGGGGCCGCACCACTCCTCGTTGCCCGAGCCGTCGGCCACCGCCCCGGCGTGGATGACGACCGGGGTGCCGGCGTCCTCCAGCAGGGCCCAGGCCCCCTCGAGCAGCGGGTCGGTGGCGTCGAAAGCCCCGACCTGAAGGTGCACCTTCACGCAGCGGCCGCCCAGCGCCAGGCAGCGCCTCACCTCCGCCGCCACGCCCTCCTCCGGGAAGATGGTGAAGGTCGGGATGACCCCGGTCCCGGCGGCGGCCAGGCCCAGGGTGTGGTCGTTGAGGAACCGCAGCATCCCGGGGCGGTGGGCGTAGGCCAGCGCGGTGTGGTGGCGGACGCCGAGGCCGGCCAGGGTGTCCAGGCGGTCCGCCGCCGGCAGCCGGTAGGTGACCGGCCAGGCCGGGGTGAGGCCGTCGAACCACCGCCACACCGCCTCCTGCACCCGGTCCGGCAGGAAGTGCACGTGGGCGTCGATGATGCCGGGCACGCCCAGCCGGTCCAGGTAGTCGGGGACCTCCTCGTCGGTCATCGGCCCCCAGCCTAAAGCCCCGTCAGCACCCCCTCCGTCCCGGCGTGCGGTCACCGGCGACGGCTGTCGCAGGGCGTTCAGGAACTTCTTCGACGCGTCCCAGAGAGATCACAGACGCCACGGGGATCCTGTTGACGTAAACCCCGAGCGGACTACCCCGAAGGACGACACGGTGACCCACCCCAGCGAACATCCCGCCTCCGGATCCTGGACGGAGATTCCGGCGGTACCGACTCCTTCCGCCGCCGGGTCCGAGCCCGACCCGGCCGCCCCCCCGACCCCCGACGCCCCCCGGGCGGCGGACGGCAGCTGGCCGCCGCCGCACGGTGGCCCGGTGCCGCCCGGTGGCCCGGTGCCGCCCGGTGGCCCGGTGCCTCCCGGTGGAGCGGTGCCGCCCGGTGGCCCGGTGCCGCCCGGTGGAGCGGTGCCGCCCGGTGGCCCGGTGCCGGGCTGGACCGCATCACCTTCCCCCGGTGGGAGCTACCGGCACCGGAGGCGGGCCACCCCGGCCATGGCCGCCCTGCTCGTCGCCGGCGCGGCAGCGGTGAGCGTCGGCGCCGGTCACTATCTGTGGCCGTCAGCGGCCCGCACCGCGGCCCAGGCAGCCGGTACAGCACCGGCGAGCGGCGGGTCGTCGGCCCTCCCCTACGGGTCGTCCCCCTACGGATCGTCGGGCGGCTCCTACGGCGTCCCCCCGTTCGGGAGTGGGCAGAGCCCCCTCGGCGGCACCGGACCGAGCTCGCCGGCCAGCGGCTCCCCCTCCGATGTCTCGTCCATCGCAGGCCGGGTCTCGCCGGCCCTGGTGGACATAAACACCGGCTTCGGTTACCAGAGTGCCTCGGGCGCCGGGACCGGCATCGTGTTGACCTCCAACGGCGAGATACTGACCAACAATCACGTCATCAACGGCGCCACTTCCATAAGTGTCACCGACATCGGCAACGGGCGGACCTACAGCGCGACAGTGCTCGGCTACGACCGGACGGCCGATGTGGCGGTCCTGCAGCTCAAGGGTGCTTCCGGGCTCGCGACCGCCCATCTCGCCGACTCCTCGGCGGCCAAGGTCGGCGACGCCGTGGTCGCCATCGGCAACGCCGGCGGCGCCGGGGGCCAGCCGAGCAGCGCCGGCGGATCGATCACGGCCCTAGGGCAGGCGATAACGGCCGGCGACTCCCTTACCGGGACCAGCGAGCAGCTGACCGGGCTCATCCAGGTGAACGCCGACGTGCAGCCAGGAGATTCCGGCGGCCCGCTGGTCGACGGCTCCGGCCGGGTGATCGGCATGGACACCGCAGCGTCGTCGGGCTACTCGCTGCAGGCGGCCGCCAACCAGGGTTACGCCATACCCATCAACACCGCTCTGGCCCTGGCCCACCAGATCGAAGCCGGGCAGTCGTCGGCGACGGTCCACGTGGGACCCACCGCCTTTCTCGGAGTGACGGTCACCAGTGGCAGCCAGGGAGCGTCCGGTTACGGCCCGGGCGGTGACAGCTTCGGCTACGGCGGCTCCTCGTCGGCTCCCTACAGCGCCCCGACCGGCGGGGCGACCGTCAGCGGTGTGGTCCAAGGCGGTGCCGCGGCCTCGGCCGGGCTGGCCGGCGGGGACACCATCACCTCGCTCGACGGCCGGACCATCACCGGGCCGGGCGCCCTGACCGCCGCCATCTCCCAGGACCATCCGGGCCAGCAGGTCCAGATCGGCTGGAGCGACCCGTCCGGGCTGTCCCACACGGCCACGGTTGATCTGGGCAGTGGCCCCCCGGCCTGACCCCGCTCCCCTCCCCGCCCCTGCCCACCCCGGTCGGGGTCAGGGCGGGGGCGCCGGGGATCCGACCCGGTCGAACACCGAGACCACCTCCACCCGGAAGGTGTGGGGGAACAGGTCCACGGGGGTGGCCGACGCCAGGCCGTATCCGGCCTGACGCAGGAGCCCGGTGTCGCGTCCCAGGCTGGCGGCGTCACAACTGATGAGCACCAGCCGGGCGGCCCCGCTGGCCGCCACCACCTCGACACCCGCCCGTCCCAGACCGCTGCGGCTGGGATCGGCCACCACCAGCTCCGCCCGGGCGGGACGCCACCGGGTCACGTCGGATCGCACGACGCGCACGTCGAGGTCGGCCAGGTTGTGCCGGGCGTCGGCGACCGACCCGGAAGACCCCTCCACCGCTGTGACCGTCCAGCCGGCGCCGGCCAGCACCCCGGCGAAGAGGCCGACTCCGCTGTAGAGGTCCAGCGCCCGGGAGCGGGGGCCGGCGTCACCGGCGGCGGCGGCGACCATCCCGGCCAGGACGTCGACCCCGTCGGGCCGGCTCTGGAAGAACGACCGGGCCGACACCCTCCACCGGCGACCGGCCGCCAGCTCGTGGAAGTGGTCGTTGCGGACGTCGGCCGGGAGGTTCTGCGCCGACCCCGCCGGGGTCGTCACGGCCAGGCGCTCCCCGGTCCGGGCCCCGCACCGGAGGATGACCTCCTCGGCCCCCGGGTACCGACCATCGCCCAGCATCCCGGCGATGAGGGGATGGACGACCAGGCAGCCGTCCACATCCACCACGTCGTTGGACCGTCCCGGCCTCAGACCGGCCCGGCCGTCGCGTACCGCCGCCCGCAGGCTTGTCCGGTACTCCCACGGGTCGAGCGCCACCGTCGGCTGCAGGAGGGCCTCGTCGGCCCGGCCAATCCGTCGCAGGGCGTCGGCGATGATCTGCTCCTTCATGCGGTGCTGGGCCCCGACGGCGGCGTGCTGCCACTGGCACCCGCCGCAGCCCTCGGCCACGTGGGGGCACGGAGGGGCGATCCGGTCAGGCGACGGTTCGAGCACCTCCTGCACCACCGCCACGGCGTGGCGGCTCCGCTGCTCCACCAACCGGGCCCGCACCCGCTCACCGGGCAGCGCCCCGGCCACGAACACCACCCGGCCCGAATCCTCCCGGGCCACGGCCCGGCCGTCGGGGGACATCGAGTCGGCCGTCAACTCCACCCCGGTCATGACGGCTGGACCACCCCGGCAGTCTACGGAAGGCCGACACGACGATGGTGTGCGGCGCCCGCTCCGGCGGATCCGGCCCGGCTGGGTATGACCCGAATGTGACCTGCCGGTCCCCGGCCGACACGGCAGACGACCACCAGGAGACCTACATGCCCGATGACCTACTCGTTCCCGAGCCCACCGTGTTCGTGCTGTTCGGCGCCACCGGCGACCTGGCCCGCAGGCTGGTCCTGCCGGCCTTCTACCGCCTGGCCATCGCCGGGCTGCTGCCACCCGACTGGCGGCTGGTCGGCAACGGCCGGGGGGACGTGTCACACGAGAACTTCCAGGACCGGGTCCGTGAGAGCCTGGAGGAGTTCGGGCCCGATCCCTCCGAAGGACCGTGGAAGGAATTCTGCTCCAGGTTGAAATTCGCCGGGGGCGGGTTCGACTCGTCGGACCCCGGCAGCCTGCTCGACGTCCTGGCGGAGGCCGAGTCGGAGCTCGGGGGCCACCCCCGGCGCGTGCTCTACTTCGCGGTGCCACCGGGCGCTTTCGCCAAGCTCACCGAGGGGGTCGGCGAGCACGGGCTGGCCGAACGGGCCAGGGTCGTCTACGAGAAGCCGTTCGGGACATCCATGGAGAGCTTCACCGAACTCGACCGCAGCGCCCACTCGGTGTTCGAGGAGAAGCAGATCTACCGGATCGACCACTTCCTGGGGAAGGAGGCCACCCAGTCGATACACGTCGCCCGCTTCGGTAACGGCCTGTTCTCCAGCGTGTGGGACCGCCACCACATCGAGAGCGTGCAGATCGACGTGCCCGAAACCCTCGATGTGGGCATGAGGGCCGGGTTCTACGATTCGACCGGGGCGGTGCTGGATATGCTCGTCACGCACCTGTTCCAGCTGGCCGGCGAGGTGGCCATGCGCACGCCGGAGTCCCTCGACGCCGAGCACATCGCCGAGGCCCGGGAGGAGATCATCGGCTGCTTCCGGCCGCTCACCCACGACGACGTGGTGGTGGGCCAGTACGAGGGGTACCGCGACATCGAGGGAGTGCCGCCGGACTCGCGGACCGAGACCTACGTGGCCGCCCGTCTGTTCGTCGACAACGAGCGATGGGACGGGGTGCCGTTCCTGATGAGGACCGGCAAGTGCATGGCCGCCAGCCACCAACGGGTCAGCATCCGCTTCAAGGAGCCGGCCCAGACGATGGCCGGGATCTATGCCGGGTGCAACACCCTCGGCTTCGAGCTCTCCGGCGACGGGGAGATCGACCTCTCGCTGGTCACCAAGCGGCCCGGCCCCACCGGCGACCTGGCGCCGGCATCGGCCCGCCTGCCCTTCGGCCAGGCATTCCACACGCCTTCGCTACCCGCCTACTCCAGACTGATCCACGACGTCCTGATCGGCGACCGGTCGCTGTTCACCCGACCGGACGGCCTGCGCCACGTGTGGGAGGTGGCGGGCGCCCTGCTCGAGGACAAACCCGAACCGCAGATCTACCCCAGGGGCACCTGGGGACCGGACCGGGCCCGGGCCCTGGCCGGGGAGAAGGGATGGGTGCTGGGCGGATGAGCCTCAGCCGCTCACCCACCAGCCCCGCCGGGGGGGTACGGGGCCGGTGGGGGCGGTCTGTTGGGAGATCAACCTACGGCGCTGCCTGCGCCGACCGGTAGGGACCAACGGTCTGTTGCCACCGGACGGAGGTCTGTGACGACCGGCCCTGCAGGGCGGCGGCTCCGGCCGGGAGAATCGTCTCGGAATGTGACGCCGGGAGGCGAAACGGGATGGACGAGAGCTGGATGGCAGTGCTGCTCCTCTGGGGTGCGGCCATGGCGGTACTCGGCGCCATCCTGATCCGGGCCCGACGGTCGCGGTCGTGACCGGCCCGCGGACCGGGCGGAAGTCCGGCCTTCCGTTCCTGAGGCTGATCTTCCGGGACCTCGAGACCAAGAAGGTGCGCACCGGGCTCACAGCGGCGGCGGTGGCCATCAGCGTCATGGCCATCGTCACCCTCACGGTCGTCACCGACAGCCTCCAGAAGTCGGCGGCGTCGGTGCTGCAGACGGGAAACGCCGACTTCACGGTCGCCCAGAAGGGCGCCCCGGACCTGCTCGACAGCGTGGTGACCGACACCCAGGTGGCGCAGATCGCCTCCACTCCCGGGGTGAGCAGCGCCATCGGGGTGCTGGTGACGGTCACCCACCTGGACGCATCGCACCCGGCCTTCCTCGAGATCGGCGTCAGCCCCGACGCCCTGGTTCCGTTCGGGGTCCAGGTGGTGGCCGGGCGCCCCTACGGCGCGCTGGCCAGCAACGAGATCATGCTCGGATGGCAGGCCGCCCAGGACCTCCACAAGCGGGTCGGCGACAGCGTGAAGATAGACCGGACCTCCTACCGGATAGTCGGCCTCTACTCCATCAAGCAGGTGTTCGGGGACGAGGCGTCGATGCTGCCGCTCATCCCCATGCAGGCCTACGAGCGCAAGCCGGGCACGGTCACCCTGATAGCCGTGAAGGTCACCCCGGGCAGGTCCATCGAGGGGGTTCGACGGGTCATCGAGGACCAGCACCCCAACCTGGCGACCGTGCGCCTGGCCAGCGAGTACGGCCGGGTGGACCGCAACATCACCTTCCTCGGCGCAGCCCGCACCGGCGCGACCATCATCGCCCTCCTCATCGGGATCATCATCGTGATGAACACGATGCTGCTGTCTTTCATCGAGAGGATCAGGGAGTTCGGCCTGCTCAGGGCGCTCGGTTGGAGCCGCCGGAGACTGGTCGGGCTGGTGATGGGCGAAGCACTGGGGATCAGCTTCATCGGCGCGGCCGCCGGCGTCAGCCTGGCGTTCATCCTCACCGTGGCGCTGGCCCGCCTGTCCTCCCTGCGGGGACTGCTCGAGCCTCAGTACTCGGCCTCCACGTTCCTCATGGCCCTCTACAGCGCAGTGGGGATCGGCATGCTGGCCGCCCTGTACCCGAGCCTCAGGGCGGCCTTCCTGAGGCCGGGGGAAGCGCTTCGGAGGGAGTGACCTTGACCGACCCGGTTGTCCTGAGCGCCCGCCGTGTCACCAAGGAGTTCGTCCCCGGCCAGCCGGCCCTGTCGGCCGTGGATCTCGACGTGAGCCGGGGCGAGTGGATCTCCATCATGGGCCCGTCGGGGGCCGGGAAGTCGACGCTGCTCCAGATCTTCGCCGCCCTCGAGACGCCCACCTCCGGCCGGGTGCTCTACCGCGGCGTCGACCTCGGCCGGGTCGACCTGGATGCCTACCGCCGGGGGTCGGTGGGGATCGTCTTCCAGCTGCACAACCTGCTGCCCCACCTCGACGTCCGGGAGAACCTGGAGGTGGCCATGTACGGAACCCATCTGACCCGCCGCCAGAGGACCGAGCGCGTGGACGAGCTGGTCCATCAGGTGGACCTCGTCGACCAGCAGTGGCGGAAGCCCCCCAGGTTGTCGGGCGGCGAGCGCCAGAGGGCGGCGATCGCCCGGGCGCTGGTCAACCGCCCGGAGATCCTCCTGGCCGACGAGCCCACCGGCAGCCTCGACCCGGCCCAGGTGTCGCGGCTGGTGAAGTTGATCGACGAGATGGTCACCGACCGCCGACTGGCCGTCGTCATGGTCACCCACGACCCGGCGGTCGCTTCCCGGGCCCACCGCCAGCTGGTGCTCGACGGTGGCCGGCTGGCCCCGGCAGGCGCCGCCGGCACCGCCCCGCCCGGTCCGGGGCGCACCCCCGGGTCACCACCTGTCGAAGGGATGACCTTGGCCCCTGGCCGGGCCGGGCCGGCCGCCCAAGGCTGACCGTGTGCCCCGCCCAGTACGCCCGGAGAAGCCCGGCTCCCCCCGGATCCTGATCGCCGCAGCGCTGGCCGGGGGGCTGGTGGCCGTCACGGCCTGCACCTCCAACCCGCCCCGGTCGTCGGCCCCCGGCTCCACCACCGGCACCACGATCGCCGTCACCGGATCGGCCGCCGACCTCCAGCAGGCCTACGTGGCGGTGGTGAGCAAGGTCCGGCCCGAGGTGGTGCAGATAACCACCTCCACCGGCGTCGGATCGGGGGTCGTGTACGACACCTCCGGTGACATAGTCACCAACGCCCATGTGGTCGGGACCGAAACTGCCATGACCGTGCAGTTCAGCTCGGGCCAGAAGCTGCCGGCCACCCTCGTCGGCGCGTACGCCCCCGACGACCTGGCCGTCGTGCGGGTCACCGGCGCCCGGGACCTGACGGCCGCCACGTTCGGGACCTCGCGGGGCGTCCAGGTCGGCGAGATGGTCCTGGCCATCGGGAACCCCCTGGGCCTGAGCAGCTCGGTCACCGACGGCATCGTCAGCTACAACGGCCGGTCCGTCAGCGAGGGCAACGGGGTCACGCTGCCCTCGACCATCCAGACCAGCGCGGCGATCAACCCGGGCAACAGCGGCGGCGCCCTGGTGGATCTCCACGGGCAGGTGATCGGCATCCCCACCCTGGGTGTCGTCAACCAGCAGGAGGGTGGCACGGCGGCCGGCATCGGGTTCGCGGTGCCCTCCGACACCGTGAAGCTGATCGTCCCCCAGCTGATCTCCACCGGGCGCGTGACCCGGACCAACCGGGCCGCGCTCGGCGTCACCGCCGCTGACGCGGTGAGCAGCTCCGGCGCCCCGGCCGGGGTGCAGGTGGTGCAGGTCCAGTCGGGAGGCAGCGCCGAGCGGGCCGGGATCGCCGCCGGCGAGGTGATCACCTCGGTCAACGGTCAGCCGGTCACCTCCCTGGCCGACCTGCAGGCGGTACTGGCCGGGCTGACTCCCGGCCAGACCGCCACGGTCGTCCTCCTCGATCAGAACGGCGACCGACGATCGGTGTCGGCGGTGCTGGGCGAGCTGTCCGGCTGAGGCAACGGAACCACACCCTGCTTGCACCCAGCCTTGCATGCAAGCTTGTATGAAGTCCGGTACGGTGTGTGCATGCCCCAGGCTCAGCCCTCCGCCCAGCGGGTCTACGACACCACCAAGGAGCAGATCCTCTCCGGCCGGCTGGCCGGGGGCAGCCTCCTCAGCGAGGTGGAGGTGGCCCGGGAGCTCCACGTGAGCCGGACGCCGGCCCGGGAGGCTTTCGTACGGCTCGAAGCCGAGGGGCTGCTGTCCCTGCTGCCGCGCCGGGGGGCGGTCGTCACGCCCATGACCCCGGCCGACATGGTGGACCTCCTCGAGGTCCGTGAGTCGCTCGAGGTGTCGGCGGTCCGCCGGCTGGCCCGCCGGGCCGACCGGGTGGCGCTGCTCGAAGCGGCCCGGGACGAGCTCGAGGATCAGGCCGCCCACGCCGCCACCCTCGACCTGGGCGCCTTCGCGGTGTCGGACCAGCGGTTCCACCTGGCCATCGTGAGGGCCGCCGGCAACGCCCTGGCCGCGCGCCTGTACGCCACGCTCGGGGACCGCCAGCGGCAGATGACGGCCGGCGCAGTGGGGTCGGATCTCACCCGCCTGGCCGGGTTGCTCGGCGACCACCGCGGGCTGCTCGGGGCGGCCGAGCAGGGCGACACGGGGGGCTTCTCCGATGCCCTCCGCCGGCACTTCGAATCCACCCACCGTGTGCTGCTGGGGGCCTGAGCATGGACACGTCCGAGAGCAGACTCCGGGCCTGGGCGGTCGCGGCCGCGGCCATGTTCGTCTGCGGCTGGGGCGGCAACCAGTTCACCCCGCTGCTGACCATGTACCGGCAGGCCAACGGCTACTCGGCCACCGTGGTCGACGCGCTGCTGGGCGCCTACGTCCTGGGCCTGGCTCCGGCCCTCCTCGCCGGCGGGCCCCTGTCGAACCGGTACGGGCGCCGCATGGTGGTGATGGTCGGGTTGGCCTCGTCCGCGCTCGGGAGCGCCTCCCTGGCGGTGGCGGCCCTGCCGTTCCTGGCGGCGGGCCGGCTCCTGTCAGGCATCGCGGTGGGCCTGGGCATGGCAGTGGGAACCAGCTGGGTCGCGGATCTGACCGTGGCCTCCGGCCGGAGCCGGTCCACCGGGGCCCGGCGGGCGTCCCTGGCCCTCACCGCCGGGTTCGGGATCGGCGCCGGGGTGGCCGGGGTCCTGGCCCAGTGGGGCCCCTGGCCGGAGAGCCTCCCCTACCTGGTGCAGCTGGCCGTCGCCGTGGCGGTCCTGTCGGCGGTGTCGGGATGCGCCGACGTGCGGCCCGACGTGCCGGCCGAGGCCCGCTCCCTGCGCCTGCGCATCCCCTCGATCCGCCAGCCCCGCTTCCGGCGCCTGGTGGTACCGATGGCCCCCTGGGTGTTCGGGACCGCCGGCGTGGCCTACGCCATCGTGCCCCAGACCATGGCTCCCCGCGTCGGCCACTGGGCCCTCATCTACGCCACCGTGCTCACCGTCGCCACCCTGGGATCCGGGGTGCTGATCCAGCCCGTGGCCCGCCGCCTCGACCACAGCCACCGGCCCCGGGCCATCCTGGCGGCCATGGTGGCCGTCAGCGCCGGGATAGCCGTGGCCGCGATGGCGGTGGCCCTGCGATCCCCGTGGTGGGGGGCGGTCGCCGCGGTGGTGCTGGGCGGAGCCTACGGGGTGGCCCTGGTCGCCGGGCTGGTGGAGGTGCAGAGGACCAGCCGGCCCGAGGACCGGGCCGCCCTGACAGGCGTCTACTACGCCCTCTCCTACATCGGCTTCCTCCTGCCCACCGCGGTGGCGCTGGCCGGGCGCTGGTTCACCACCGCCACGGAGCTGGCGGCCCTGTCCGCTCTGGCGCTGCTGTGCACTCTGGTGATCCTGGTCTCCAGAGCGACGCCGCCCGCCGGAGCCGAGGACCATGACGAGGGCGCCGGCCAGCGGCAGCGCGATCTCACCGGCGCCGGGGTCTGACCCGGCCGGTCACTCCGAGGTGGCAGGCTCCCCGGCCCGGCCCACCCAGACGGTCTTGAGATTGCAGAACTCCCGGATCCCGTGGGCCGACAGCTCCCGGCCGTACCCGGAGGTCCTGATCCCACCGAAGGGCAACTCCGGGTAGCTGGTGGTGTTGCCGTTGACGAACACCATCCCGGCGGCCAGGTCCCGGATCAGGCGCTCCCGCTCCTCCTCGTCGTCGGTCCACACGTTGGACCCGAGCCCGAACTCCGTGCCGTTGGCCACCTCGATGGCCTCGTCGACGCTCCCCACCCGGTGGATCGTGGCCACCGGGCCGAACACCTCCTCCTGGTGGACCCGCATCTCCGGGGTGATCCCGGCCAGGACGGTCGGCTCGTAGTAGAAGCCGGGACCGTCGACGGCCCGGCCTCCGCAGAGCACCTTCGCTCCCTTGGACACAGCGTCGTCGACCAGTTCGGCCACGTCACGCACCTGCTGCTCCGACGCCAGAGGACCGACGTCGGTCTTTTCGTCCATGGGATCCCCCACGACCTTGGCGGTGGTGATCTCCACGAAGCGCCGCTCGAACCGGTCGTAGACGTCGGTGTGGACGATGAACCTCTTGGCGTTGATACAAGACTGGCCGTTGTTGAGCAGTCGGGCCCCCACTCCGACCTCCGCGGCCCGGTCGATGTCGGCCGAGGGCATGACGACGAAGGGATCACTGCCCCCGAGCTCGAGCACCGTCGGCTTGATGTGCGATCCGGCGGTGGAGGCCACTGCGCTGCCAGCCGGACCGGAGCCGGTCAGGGTGGCGGCCACCACCCGCCGGTCCTCGAGGATGGCCTGGACCTTGGCCGACCCGATCAGCAGCGTCTGGAACGCCCCCGGGGGGAACCCGGCCCGCTCGAACAGCTCCTGCATGTACAGGGCCGTCTGCGGCACGTTGGAGGCGTGCTTGAGCAGGCCCACGTTGCCGGCCATGAGGGCCGGGGCGGCGAAGCGCATGGCCTGCCACAGGGGGAAGTTCCACGGCATGACGGCCAGGACCGGGCCGAGGGGCTGGTAGCGGGTGTAGGCCCGGATCGCACCCACCGAGTCGGGGTCGACCTCCTCGTCGGCGAGGAAGCCCTCCGCCCGCTCGGCGTAGAAGCGGCAGGCCTTGGCGCACTTCTGCACCTCCTGGCGGGCGGACGCCAGGGTCTTGCCCATCTCGGTGGTCATCATCCGGGCCACCCGCTCCACGTCGCCGTCGAGGATGTCTGCGGCGGCGTTCATCCACCCGGCGCGCTCGGCGTAGCTCGTCAGCCGGTACGAGGCGAACGTATCGCACGCCCTGGCCAGCATCCGGTCGATCTCCCGGTCGCTCAGCTCCTCGAAGGTCTCTACGGTCTCGCCGGTTGCGGGGTTGACGGTGGCGATGGGCATGGGACTCCTCTGCGGTCGGTGGCTGGTACAGCGAAAGCTACGCCGGTCGGGTCCGTCCGGGTGGCGCGGACTACCGGGCTGCGCTCTTGACATACCCGTTCGGCCCGACGGCGAAATGGCCGCCCGACCCGCCACCGCCCGGAGGTCGTCGGCTCCGACCAGCGACCAGGCCTCCCCTGCGGCAGCCGGCTGCACCGGCAGGGCCTGAGCGACCCTGCCGGTGCACCGCTGCCCGCAGGCGGAGAAGCTATACACGGGTGATGGGCGGCGGAGCCCTGCGGCGGCAACTCCGGACAACTCCGGACAGGAGGACTCGCCGGTCCGAGCCTTTTGTCCGGTGATGGGCATATCATCGCCGGTGCAGGGCCGCTGGGGCAGTCGGAGAAATGAGAAGGGGGCGTCATGACCAACGGCAGCGGTCCCGACCCGGACCGGATCGGTACCCGGGAGGACCTGGCCCGCGAGCTGACCGCCCTGCGCTCGGCGGCCGGACTCACCGTCCGGGACCTGGCCCGCCGGCTGGACGCCCCCACAGCCACGCTGGGGGACTACTTCGCCGGGCGGCACCTCCCCAACTCCCGGCAGATCGGGCTGTACCGCCAGCTACTGACCGAGTGCGGAGTGACCGACCGGGACCGCCAGGAGGCATGGGTGGCGGCGCTCATCCGGGCCCGGAGCGCCTCGGACGGCCGGGCCAGCAAGAGCCGGCCCCCGTACCGGGGACTCGAGCCGTTCGGGGAGAGCGACGCCGGGATCTTCTTCGGTCGGGGCGACGTCCTCACCGAGCTGCTCGCCCGGCTCCGGGGCGTCCGCGCCGACCACCCGAACGGCGGGGAGGCCGTGGCGCTGGTGGGGCCGTCAGGTTCGGGGAAGTCATCGCTGCTCATGGCCGGGCTGCTCCCGGCCATCCGGGCCGGCGAGCTCGGGACCGACCCCGAGGCGGTCGAGGTCCGCTACCTGACCCCCGAACAGGTCAGCGCGCAGCTGACCGCCGAGCTCAGGGGGACCGCCGGGCCCCGGCCGGTGATCATCGTCGACCAGGTCGAAGAAGCTCTGACCGCGGCCCCCGACGAGCGAGCCCGGCTCCTGAAGCTGATCGGCGGACTCCAGCGCCACGCCACCGTGGTGTACGGGCTCCGAGCGGACTTCTACAGCAGCGCGGCATCGGAGGCGGTGCTGCTACCCGCGCTCCGGCGCAACCAGGTGCTGCTCGGCCCTATGACCGCCGACGAACTGCGCGCCGCGGTCCTGGGGCCGGCGGAGCGGGCCGGAACGGTGGTCGAGGATGGCCTGGTCGAACTGGTTCTCTCGGACCTGGCCCCGGGCAGCCCACCCGGCTTCGCCCACGAGCCGGGAGCCCTCCCGCTGCTGTCGTACGCGCTGCTGGCCACGTGGGAGCGAGCCCCGCGCAACCAGCTCACCGTCGCCGACTACCGGGGCGCCGGCGGCCTGCACGGCGCGGTCAGCCAGGCAGCCGAGCAGCTGTACCGCGGTCTCGACTCCTCCGAGCGGGACACCGCCCGCTCGCTGTTCTCCCGGCTGGTGCGGGTGGACGCCGAGGGGCCGCCGACCCGCCGTCGGGCCTCCCGATCGAGCCTCACCGGGACCGGCGACCCGGCTCGCGACGAGAGGTCGGCGGCCGTGCTGGAGCGCTTCGTGGCGGCCCGGCTGCTGACCGTCGATGCATCGGCGGTCCAGATAAGCCACGAGGCCCTGCTCCGGGCCTGGCCCCGCCTCGGCGAGTGGGTCAACTCCGACCGGGACTGGCTGGTCCTGCACGACCAGCTCGCGGGAGCCGCCGAGGAGTGGGACAGGAGCTCCGACGACGATTCGCTGCTGTGGACCGGGGCCCGGCTGGCCACCGCCATCGAGCACGCGGCGCGCCCCGGCCGGGAGGTCTCACAGGTCGAGCGGCGCTTCCTGACCAGGTCGGCGGAGGTCCGCGACCACCAGCAGGAGGCCGACCGGCGGCGGGCCCGCCGCACCCAGCAGCTGCTGGCCGCAGTGGCCGTCCTGGCTGCGGCCGCCATCGTGCTCGCCGTGCTGGCGGTCAACGCCCGGGGCGGCGCGATACGGACCAGGGACCAGGCCCTGTCCCGCCAGGTCGCCCTGGAGGCCCGGCAGCTGGCGCCCACGGACCCCTCCCTGGCCGCCCAGCTGGCCCTGGCCTCGTACCGGATATCGCCCACGGTGGAAGCCCGCTCGGCCCTCATCGACGCCACCGCCGGGGAGATACCGACCCGCCTGCTGGGGCCGGTCGGCCCCGAGTTCCTCGCTGCAGGAGCAGACGGCCGGATCCTGGCGGTGGCCCAGTCCGCCACCGACACCGTCGAGATCTACAACCAGTCCACCAACCCGCCGACGCGGCTGGCGCAGGTGCGCCTGCCCCCCGGGGGGCAGGCGTTCGCGGTGGCCCTCAGCCCCGACGGGCGCCTGCTGGCGGCAGGGGGCACCGCGGACCGCGTGCAGATGTGGAATGTGAGCGACCCGGCCCGACCGCGTCCGCTCGCCACGCTCGGAGGGTTCTCCAGCACCGTCTACTCGGTGGCGTTCAGCCCCGGAGGTCGCCGGCTCGCCGCCGCCGATGCAGACGGCACCGTCCACCGGTTCGACCTGTCCTCCACCGGGCGCCCCGTGGCGCAGCCGCTGCTGCGCATGCCGACCGGGGGGGCAGCCAAGGCGGTGACCTTCAGCCCCCACGGCCGGCGCCTGGCAGTGGCGGGCGCGGGCGGCCAGCTCGCAGTGTGGATCGGCTCGGACCCCCGGCCGTCGGTGGCCCCCCCGGCGGGGACGGCGGACCTGGAGAGCGTGGCCTTCGACCCGGACGGCACCCGGCTGGCCGCCGGAGACGCCAACGGCCGGGTGGACAACTGGGACATGTCAGCGGGGGGACGGCTGACCGCCGCCGGCGGCCCAGCGGAGAGCGCCAGCACCGAGACCTACGCCACCGCCTTCAGCCCCAACGGATCCATCCTGGCCACCGGCTCGGCGGACGGGTCGATCCACCTGTACGCCACCAGCAGCTGGAAGGTGATCGCCACCCTGAGAGCGCCGAACCCGGTCACCTCGGTCCTGTTCGAAGGGGGTCACCGCCTGGTGACAGGAGACTCCGGCGGGGTGACCAGGCTGTGGTCCGTACCGGTCCCGGCCAGCTACCAGGAGCCGGGGAGGATCTTCGTCACCGACTTCAGCCCCCAGGGCCGGGACCTCTACGTGGGGACATCGGGCACGACCGGCGGCGTCGACGTCTGGTCCGTCGCCAGCCCCGGATACCTGACCGACGTGGCGGCGATCCACCTGCCGGCCGGGTTCGGTCCCCTGGCCGGGTCGGCCGCCCTCAACCCGGCGGGCACGCTCCTGGCCGCGGCGGACTCCAAGCCGGCGATCCAGCTGTTCCGGCTGGCGGCCCCATCCACGGCATCGCCGGTCGGACGGCCTCTGACCGGCAACCGGCCGCTCATCGAGCAGCTGGGATTCGCCCCGGACGGGAAACTGCTGGCCAGCAGCGACGACGGCGGCCAGGTCCGCCTGTGGGACGTGACCGACCCGGCCCACCCCAGAGCCCTCCCATCGATCGACACCGGCAACGGCGAGGTGCTCGGCTTCGCCATCAGCCCCGACAGCCGCCTCATCGCCGCGGCCAGCACCGACGGGAAGGTCCACATCTACGACATCGCCGACCCGGGCCGGCCGGTGCTGCTCTCCACCGTCGGGGGGTTCTCCAGCTACGCCTACGACGCCGCCTTCACCCCCGACGGCCGGACGCTCATCGCCGGCAGCGCCGATGGCACCGTACGCCTGTGGAACGTAACCGACCCGGGCCGACCCCGCCTGCTCGGAGGTCCCCTGACCGGCCCCACCGGGGACATCTTCCAGGTCTCGGTGAGCCCGGACGGTCGCTACCTGGCCGCCGGATCCACCAACCGGGCGGTATGGATCTGGGACATCTCGGACCCGGCCCGGCCGAGACTCACCGACGAGCTGCAGGCCGCCCGGGACGCCGTGTTCTCGGTGCAGTTCGGCCCCCACGGCCGAAGCCTGGTCGCCGCCGGATCGGCCCGCACCCTGTACCTGTGGAGGTACCACACGGCAGCCGCGACGCAGATGGTCTGCTCCCACGCCGGGGACCCGATCACCCGCGCCGAATGGGCCCGCTACATCCAAGGAGCCCCCTACCGGGCCATCTGCCCGTAAGGGGCCCTCCATCTCCCACTGCAGGCCCTCCCGGCTGTCCGGGCCGGTCAGGCCCTGTCCGGACTTGTCCGGACTTGGCTGTTGAGCCGCCGGTATTCGCCGATCCGGATGTAGCTTCAAAGTGAGGAGCGGCCTCCCGGGGCCGCCCCCACAGGGCAGACCGAGGCCGGCGCAGGTCACCGGCCGGAGAGAAGGAGAAGGGGCGGCCGTGCGGTACGGGGGCCAGACAAGAGGGGCGCCGGACCATCGTGGAGCAGCAGCCGGGCGCCCGCGCCGGGTGAGCCGCAGGATCGGGGTCCGCAGGGCTGGCCTGGGCGCGGTGGGTCCGGTCGCGGGTGCGACCGTGGGATGACCGGCATGTCCGACCGGGATGCTCCCGTCCGCCGGGCCGTGGTCCTCGTCGCCGACCGGGAGGCCGGGCTGCGCGCCGAGGTCAGCGCCCTCCTCGAGGTGTGCGGCCACCAGGTGATCGAGGCGGCGACGGGGCTCGACGCCCTGGAGTGGTGCCGGACCGGCACCGTCGACCTGGCCCTGCTCGGCGAGGATCTGGCCGAGTTGAGCGGCTCCGACGTGCTGCGCCTGGTCCGCCAGGACTTCGGTGAGGCCCGCCTGCCGGTGATCCTCATCAGCCGCGTCCGGTCGGTCTCCGGCTTCGCCGACGGCATGACCCTGGGCGCCAATGACTACGTGGTGTGGCCGGTCGAGCCGGTGGAGATGATGGCCCGGGTGGACTCGGCGTTGCGTACGAGGGTCTCCTACGACAGCCTGCAGGTCCGCCACGACCGGCTCCTCGACGCCCTCAACGCCGGCGTCGAGGTATCGGGCCGGGCCTACTTCGAACGGCGGGTGGACGAAGCGGTCCGCTTCGCCCGCCGGCGGGCCCGGACCGTGGCCCTGGTGATGATCAGGGTCGCTCCTGGCTTCGAGCAGACCCTCGGGGCCCGGCAGGGCCGTTCGCTGCTCGACGCCGTCTCCTGCATGCAGCGCAGCGTCCGGGCCGGCGACGTCTGCGTACTGTGGGACGCCACCACGCTGGCCATCCTCATCCCCTCGGCGGGCGACGGCGCCGCGGCGGTCACCGCCAGCCGGGTCCGGGAACTGAGCCGGGAGTGCGACGTGACCGTCGAGAGGCTCGCCGTCGTGGTGGGGGCGCCGGCCGACGCCGCCACCATCCTCGAAGCGGCCGCCGAGGCCATCGAGGGGGCCCGGGACGGCGATTGGCC
>JAKAXN010000484.1 GCA_021816565.1 Actinomycetes bacterium | reverse complement strand
GATGGAGCTGTGCAGGGCCGGGCTGGCCACGAAGACGTGGTCGTAGGCCCCCCAGCGGGACTCGAACCAGCCGGCCCAGTCCAGCGGCCCGGTGACCACCCGGACCCCCCGGGCCCGCAGGGCCTCCACCCGGGCCGCGGCCCGGCCCCCGTCGAGCACGGCCACGGTCAGGGCGGCCCCTCCGACCACGTGGATCAGGTCGTCGATGACGGCCGCCGCGAACAGGTCGTCGGAGCGGTAGGAGTGGGCGGGCAGGGCGGCGGCCACCACCAGCACCTGAGCCACGATCGCACCAGGCGGGTTGGGGGCCGGCACCTCGACGGTCCGGGGGTGGCTGGTGGTCACCTGCCATCCCGGCTCGTACACGATGCGCAGCCCGGCGGCGCGGGCCGCGGCGAACACCGCGGCGGCGACCTGGGCGGCGGAGGCGCCGGGATCGACCACCCGGCCGGCCAGCAGGTCCCGGCGGAACGCCACCCAGGGGAACTCGCTGCCGTCGACGTCGGCCGCGGTCAGCTCCGGCGGGCCGTCACCGCCGGCCAGGTGGCGGCTGAGCGGGCCGCCCTCGGCGTGGAGCGCGCCGGCCTCGGCCAGGTGGCCGCCGGGGCGGCGCACCTGGGGCACCACCGCCCCGATGCCGAAGTCGGGGGCGAAGAGGGCCTCCAGCCGGGCCGCGGGCAGCGGGGCCGCCGGGTCGGGCAGCAGGGCCACCACCCGGTGGGCCGGGTCGTCGAGGGCGGCGGTGAGGGCCAGGCCGACCGCCTGGCCGTCGGCGGGTACGGATACCGGGGCGATCACTGCGACAGGTGGCGGACGCGTCCGTACAGCCGGCGGCTGGGGGCCAGGTAGCGCATGGTCCGGGTGGCCATGAGGGCGTCGAGCTCGGCCTGGACGGCCCCGGCCCGCCGCTCGGCCTCGGCCAGGCGCTCGTGGGCCTCGGCGGTCTCGGCCCGGGCCCGCTCCAGCTCCTCGTCGGCCTGGCGCAGCCGCCGCTGGGACTCGAAGCCGGCGTCGGCGGGGGGCTGGGCCTGCAGATGCAGCGCCCTCGCCCCGAGGATGTTGCGCTCGGCGACCAGCCGGGCCTGCAGGGCCGCGTTGGCCTGCTCCAGGGCGGCGATGCGGGTCTGCTGGAGGCGCAGGATCTCGGTGATGGACAGGGCCAGACGGCGGGCGGCGGCGCCGGTGACGGCGGAGGCCAGCTCGTCGTAGGCCATCTCGATGGGGGCCCGGACCTGCTCGACGAGGGTGTCGTCGGCGGCCCGCTCGGCGGCCAGGGCGGTGCGCGTCAGCAGCTCGGCCGGGGTGGAGGCCCGCAGGTCGGGGTCCCCGCACCACGAGGCCAGGTCCGACAGCTCCTCGCTGTCGCCGAAGGCCAGCAGCGGCCGGCGCAGGGCCACCGTCACGCAGGCCGCGGCGGCGCTGTCGGTGACCACCGCCCGGGCCCCGTGCACCAGCGCCAGCAGGTCGACTTCGGCCGGGTCGGCCACCACCGCCGAGCCGGGAACGGCCCGGGCCAGGGGGGCCAGGTCCGACGCCCCGGGGCCGGGGATGACGACCACCGCGCAGTCGGCGTCGGCGGCCATCTGGGCGAGGACCCGGCCGAGGGAGGCCATCCGCTCGTCGCCGGCCGGGCCGGCGGCGGCCAGCAGGTACTCCCCCTCGACGGCCAGGCGGCCGGTCTTGCGCAGGTACTCCAGGCGGAGGGGCAGGGCGTCGCCGCCGATCAGCCGGTCGGCCAGGACCAGCGGGTCGGGCACCGCGGTCAGCCCGCCGGAACGGCCGGTGAAACGGTCGTCGCGGCCGCGCACGGCCCCGCCGCGGAGGGTGCCCGACAGCTTCTCCAGGTCGGTGCTGTCCACCCCCGCCGGGATGACCGGGCAGTCCCGGTCGATCAGGCTGTCGAGGAGGGGGGCGGCGACGGCCACCGAGCGGCCGGCGGTGATGAGCACGGCGTCGTAGGCGTCGGCGATCAGCTCGGCGGTGGCCTCGTCGCCGGGGGCCAGGGAGTGCACCGGCTCGCCCCGCCAGGTGGCCGGGGCGCTGTGGCCGTCGCCGCGCAGGTGCACCAGCGCCAGGCCGTCCACCCGGCGGCGCAGCTCCAGGGAGGTGACGGCGCTGCGCAGCGACGACCAGGCCCGGTCGGGGCCGGCGTCGTCGTCGACGAGCAGCCCGACCTGGTGCTGGGGGGCGTAGCCCGCCGCCGCGGTGTGCACCTCCCCCACCGCGGCCCGCAGGGCGGCCAGCTCCTCGTTGCGGGCCACCAGCTCGGCGGCGAGGCCCTCCGGGTCTCCGCCGTCGGCGGGGACGGCCCGGAACACGAACTGGTAGGTGTCGCTGTCGGGGGTGGCCCGCACCCGCTCGACCAGCTCGCCGGGGAAGTGGTCGGGGACCAGGGGGATCTCGGTGGCGAACACGTCGGCGGTGGTGCGGCGCATGTCGATGGCCCGCAGGCCGGCCGCGCCCAGCAGCTCCTCCACGCTGCGGCGGGTGAAGAACCGCAGGTGGGTGTCGTCGAGCAGGCCCAGCGGCCGGTACTCGAAGCGGCCCTCCAGCAGGGCCAGGCGGACGGCCCCGTGGGCCACGTTGGGCAGCGACACCACCACCGACCCGCCCGGGGCCAGCAGCGGGATGGCGTCGCGCAGCACCCGGACCGGGTCGCGCAGGTGCTCGAGGACGTCGGCGAAGACCACCACGTCGAACGAGCCCGCCTCGAAGCGCCCGAGCAGCTCCGCCGACTCCAGGTCCCCCACCACCAGCTGCTCGAGCACCGGCTCGGCGGCCCGGGCCGCCTCCGGGTCGATCTCGACGCCCGACACCCGGTTGCCCCGGTCGCGCAGCACCCGGGCCAGGTAGCCGGTGGAGCAGCCCACATCGAGGACCCGGCGGCCGGTGCCCACCAGGTCGACCACCTGGGCGTGGGAGGTGTTGGGGTCCCCCAGGCTCACTTCCAGGTCGTACTTCACCGCGCCGAGGCTACCGCTCCGGGCCTGCAGCCTCTATACAACCGGAAAAGCCGGCGCTGTCAACCCCGCGACAACCGCCGGGCCGCGGCCTCGCCCAGCGCGGAGTACCGCAGCACGCAGCGGATGGCCTCGAACCCGTCGCGCCAGCCGATCTTCTTGCCCTCGGCGTAGGTGCGCCCGGCGTAGCCGATGCCGAGCTCGTAAATACGCCACTTGCCCCGGGCCAGTTTGGCGGTGATCTCCGGCTCTATACCGAAGCGGTCCTCGCGCAGGTCCAGGCTCTGAATGACCTCCCGCCGGAAGGCCTTGTAACAGGTCTCCATATCGGTGAGATTGAGGTTGGTGAACACGTTGGAGAACGTGGTCAGGAGCCGGTTACCCACCGAGTGCCAGTAGTACAGGACCCGCCGGGGCCGGTCGGTCACGAAACGGGACCCGTAGACGGCATCGGCGTCGCCGGAGACCAGGTGGTGGACCATGCGGCCGTACTCGGCCGGGTCGTACTCCAGGTCGGCGTCCTGGATGATCACGAAGTCCGCGGTGGCCTCCTTGAACCCCCGCCGGATGGCCGCCCCCTTGCCCTGGTTGTGCGGCTGGGGGAACACCTTGAGCCGGGGGTCCGACACCGATCGCACCACCTCGAGGGTGCCGTCGGTGGACCCGTCGTCGACCAGCACCACCTCGGCCACCCACGGCGACTCGAGGACCCGGGTCAGGAGCTCCTTGACCGTGGCCTCCTCGTTGAAGCAC
>JAKAXN010000483.1 GCA_021816565.1 Actinomycetes bacterium | reverse complement strand
TCCCTCGGGAGACGACGCGGTGAGGATCGGGGTCTGGATCTCCAGGAATCCGCGGCCGGACATGTGGTCGCGCACCACCGAGGCCAGCCGGGTCCGGGCGGCCAGGCGCTCCACCAGGGGACCGCGGCGCATGTCCAGGTACCGGTACCTCAGGCGGGCCTCTTCGCCCACCTCGGTGTCCCGCTCCACCGGGAAGGGCAGCACGTCGGCGCTGGAGAGCACCTCGGCGTCGTCGACGGTCACCTCGACGTGCCCGGTCGGGATCTTGGGGTTGACGTTGGCCTCGGCCCGGGCCACCACCCGGCCGGTGACGCTGACGACGCTCTCCACCCTCAGGTGGGCGAGCGTCTCGAACGCCGGCTTGGCCGGGTCCATCACCAGCTGCACCATCCCGGCCGGGTCGACGCCGCCCGGATCGCGCAGGTCGAGGAATAGAAGCCCCCCGTGGTCCCGCTTGGCGGCGATCCAGCCGGCCAGCCGCACCGTGGAGCCCACGTCGTCGGCACCCAGGGTGGCGGCCCTGCGGTCTCGGTAGATGTTCGGTGTCAGCGGCCTGGTATCGGACATGTCAACCGCTCAGGCTAACGCCTGCCGGGCCCCGGGCGGACCCGTGGCCGCTCAGCGGTTGCGTTCCTGGAGGCCGGCGTCGCGTATGTCGATGGCGTGGTGGCCGTCGCTCAGGAGCCGGTCCAGCAGGGCCCGGATGGCGGTGAGGCTGTCCCGCAGGGCGGCGGCGTCGGGCAGCGGGGAGGCACCACCAGCGGGGGAAGCCGCACCGGCCGGGAAAGCCCCGCCAGCCGGCGGGGCCGTGTCGACCCAGGCAGCGCCGGGATCGGGTGGGGCGCCGTCGGGGCCCACCGGCCGGTCCGGATCCCGGGGCTCCGCCACCGGTGACTCGCCGGCGGCCCGGGTCGGCCCTCCTCGACCCGGCGTCGCCGGGCCGGGCTCCTCATCGGCCGGCGAGCCCGGCCCGGCCCGGGCCTGACGGGCATGCTTGGAGCTGTACATGGCCCGGTCGGCCCGGTCCATGAGCTCCTCGGCGGTGTCGGGGCCGCCCCGGTCGACGGCCGCGCCGACCGAGGCCGGCACGGTCCAGCGTTCGCCGTCGAGCTCGACCGACTCTGCCAGGGCCTGCTCGATGCGGCGGGCCACCACCTCGGCCTGCTCGGCCTCGGCCAGCCCCTCGCAGAGCACCGCGAACTCGTCGCCGCCGATGCGGGCCACGGTGTCGGCGGCCCGTACGGCGTGACGCAACCGGGACCCGATGGCCAACAGGACCCGGTCACCGAGTGAGTGCCCACCCCGGTCGTTGACGTGTTTGAAGCCGTCGAGGTCCACGTAGACCACCCCGACTCTCCGGGCCTGGCGCTGGTTGCGGCGCAGGGCCTGCTCGATGGAGTCGACGAAGTGGCTGCGGTTGGCCAGCCCGGTCAGGGCGTCATGGGTGGCCAGATGGTAGAGGCTGGCCTGGCGGGCGTAGTCGTCGTCCACGTCGGCGGCGGCCATGGCGACGAGCGGCTCCCCGGCCTGGAGGTGACGGCTCAGCCACCACCGGGTCCAGCGCGACGATCCGCCCCCGGAGAGCTGGTGGTCCGAGCAGGCCGTGCCGCCCCGGGCCGCAACCCGGTCCAGGTCCCGCTCGAGGAGGGCCCGGCTGTCAACGCTGAGGGCGTCGAGCCAGCCCCGGCCGAGCGAGGCGATCTCGTCGAGGCCGGAGATCTCGCTCCAGCGCCGGTTGGCGCCGATCACCCGCCCGGACCCGTCGGCGACGAGCATGGCGAACGGCACCAGCTCCAGCGCCCCCTGCACGAGGCCGTCCAGGCTGCCCCCCTGGTCGTCCATGTCGGCCATTCCCTCCGCACCCCTTCGGACCTGCCCTCAGTGCCCGGGCGATGCTACCGGAGCGGTCGCCCCCGAACCTGAGCGTACGGAAGAGCCGGAAGAACCGGTCATATCCGAACACCTCCGGAGCCGGGTGGCGCGAACCGGGAAAGCGAGCGGCCCGGCCGGGGTTCCGACCGGGCCGCTCGCCCTACTTCTCTTCAGCTGGAGCGCTTCAGCGCAGGCGTCGGGCCCGACGGGCCAGCGCCAGGGCGGCACCCCCGGCGGAGAGGACGCCGAGTCCGGCGAAGGGCTGCCACAGGCCACCGATGGCCCCGGTGAAGGGCAGGGTCGCCGGGTGCGCCGCGTTGCCGCCGGCCGAGCCGCTCTGCGGCGCCGTGTTGCTACCGGCGGCGCCCACGGACGGCTGCGACAGGGTGTAGCTACCGGCCAGGGTCACCCCGTTGCTCGGAGCACCCACCTCGGTGCCGATGTTGGCCACACCGCTGGCGCCACCGTTGCAGTTGCCCAGGCTGGCGTTGGCCACCGCGGTGTCCTGGATGACCCCGGAACCGCCGGTGGTCTTGACGTCGATGGCCAGGTTGAGCGGCGGGTCCGAGTACTTGTGGGTCAGGCCGCTCCAGGTGACCACCTCGCTACCGTTGGCCCCGGGAGTCACCGACGTGGCCGCCGGGTTGGTGCTCGCCACGGTGAAGGTGGGGTTGCCGCTCTTGGCGCTGATGGTGTCAGTGACGGTCATGTTGTCCAGGTCGCAGGCCACGGCCGACTTGTAGGCCGGGTCCGGCACCGAGATGTTGTAGGTGAACGACTGACCGGCGGTGACGGCGGTCGGGTCCGACGTCTTGATCACCGGGATGCCGCACTGCACCGGGGCGGCCAGCGAGGCGGAGCTCTCCAGGTGGCCCACCTTCAGGTTGGCGATGTTGACCGAGCTGAGGGCCGCGGGGAGCTGGACGCCGAGGAGGCTGCCGGAGACGGCCAGGTTGAGGCTGACCAGGTCGATGGCCCCCGATGCGTCGTTCGGGCCCACGGTCGGGGCGGTGCCCACACCGCCGGTGATGGAGTGGGGCATGGCGTCGATGTCGATGGAGCCCAGGCTGACGTTGGCCAGCTTGGAGACCACCGAGGAGACGGTGTTACCGGTCTGGGTGACGATCCCGTTGAGGGGCCCTCCGGGGCCGAACAGGGGAGCCAGCGGGCCGGTCACCGTGTTGCCGGCCAGTACCGCCGACAGGGCGTTGGACAGGCTGCCCAGGTCGGTCCCGAGAGCGGCGGTGGACAGCGGGATGTGCAGGAAGCCGTTGGGGCCGAGGGTCTGCGGGTTGCTGAGGTTGACGGTCTCGATGTTGACCGGCGTGCCGCCGGCCGGCGTCAAGGTGATCTTCAGCAGCCCGGCGTTGCCCAGCGTCACCGACCCGTTCCCGGCGCCGCCGGTGGCGTGCGAGGTCAGGGTGATGGGGGCGCTCGGGTTCTGGCCGGCGATGGTCACCTGCAGGGTGAGCAGGTTGAGCAGGTTGATGGTCACCGGGGCCACCGTCTCCTCGGCCACGCTGCTCAGGCCGTAGCTGCCGTCAGTGTTCGGGCTCAGGATCGTGTAGGAGCTCGACTGGGCGGTGGCGGTGCCGGTGCCGGCCGTGTTGACGACCGGGTTGGTGTTGCCGCTGAGGTCGAGCACGGACACGTTGGCGGCGCTGCCCGTCCCGTAGGAGAGGGGCTGACCGATCGGGCAGGCTCCCGGGTAGTAGGCGGCCGCCGCCTTACCCGTGAGCAGGCCGGCGCTCAGCAGCGGGTTGGCCGGGATGTTGATGGTCTTGGTCACCGCCGGGCCGTTCGGCTGGGCGGTCTGCTCGGCCAGGCCGGACAGGTTGATCTGGTTGG